>NZ_BAAJLU010000026.1:0-26399 GCF_057550865.1 Colwellia sp. NW0002-52-1
CTGAAGCGGGTCGACGTCGCAACGATGTTCGTATTGATATGAGTAGTAACGAAATTAGTATCTAGGAAGCTACTATGATTAACTTAATTAAATCATTATTTCTTACAGAAAAGACTGAAAACACTATTGCTGCAGGGATCGAAATAAAAGAGATGCCCGCTAGTACATGGTGGAATTAAGCACTTTAGCCGAATATTCAGCTATCGTTCTATTAGACATTCGCTACAAGGAAGTTAGCGTGTTTAAATTTAAAATTAAACACGAGCGATTTATCAACAAGGAATTAGTTCTCACTTATGCAGAAAACAATAAACAATCAAAACCAAAACGTTGATAAGTTTTCAAACGCTTCTTCATACAGAACATTGGCCAAACAAAAGGCCCAAACATTAAACCCGCTGTTGCCCAACGTTTAACTCCCAAACCACTACTCATAGCCTGACAATAAAAAAACATAGAAAATACAACGCTTAACACAACACCTAATAATATAATCATGCTCTACTCTCTGCGGAAAACATTTTTTGGAAAAAATCAGCTTTTATAAACGCGCATATTCTAGCAAGTTTAGAGTAAATGTTCAAAAATAATTCTCCTAACTTATACCAATTGACTTAATGAATCGGTCAATTTTAAACGAGGATAAATTTTCAGTAGCAAGGCGCTTGATTGATTCTTACATGGATGTAAGTCATTAGAGTAATGCACGAGCATATTGTCGAGCAATAGCAGGCTATTGGGATTGAAAGCAACGTAGATACTGGATATTTAAACCGCTTTAGAATGATCGGTTGTTTATATCAATTGGCATTATATTATTTCTCCTAAATATATATTCATCGCGGTTTAAAAAAGGCACAAAAAAAGAGGCAATGTTTGCCTCTTTTTTGTCAAATATTGCCGCATTATCGGCAACGACATGCCATAAAAATGGCACTAACTAGATACTATTTTAGTTATAAAAACGCTCACCTTGTTCAGCCATTTTAACTAATGCATCACAAGGGGTAAAACGCTCTCCGAACTCCGCTTGCCATTGGTTTAATTTACTAACAATGGTCACAGCGCCTATTTTATCCATGTATTGAAATGGTCCGCCGAGGAAAGGAGGGAAACCAATACCAAAAATAGCACCAATATCTCCGTCTCGAGCATTGCGAACTATACCTTCATCTAAACATCGAGCAGCCTCGTTAAGCATCATATATACACAACGCTCGACTTGCGCTTCAGTTACATTAGTATTGCTAACTTGCAAACCTAGTAAGGTGTATACACTTTCATCAACGAGCTTTTTCTTGCTATTAGTGTTGTATTGGTAAAAACCTTTTTTAGATTTTTTACCTAAACGGCCGTCTTCAATTAATTTAGAAAAGGCAGCTGGAGGCAAAAATCTATCGCCTAACTCAGCCTGTAATATAGGTCCAATTTTAGAACCAACATCAATACCTACTTCATCTAATAACTGCATAGGCCCTACTGGGAAACCAAATTTAACCACCGCTTTATCTAGTGCTTCAATAGAGCAACCTTCAAGTAATAAAATAGCGGCTTCATTCATGTAAGGCGCTAAAATACGGTTAACATAAAACCCTGCTTTGTCTTTTACAACAATTGGAGTTTTACCTTGTTTTTTAGCGAAGGCTACCGTAGTAGAAATTGTTTGGTCTGAGGTTTTCTCATGAGCAATAATTTCCGCTAATGGCATTTTATCAACAGGAGAAAAGTAATGTAGTCCTATAACATTCTCAGGGCGCAATGCCTTCTCTGCTATTTGGCCAATAGGCAAACTTGAGGTATTACTAGCGAAAATAGTGGTTTCTTTACAGTGACTTTCAATATCAGCAACCATGTTTTGCTTTAATGTTAAGTCTTCAAATACGGCTTCTACAACGATATCAACATCACCAAAACCTGTATATTCAGTAGTACCGGTTATTAATGCTAGCTGACTTTGCATTTCACTATGGCGCATAAAACGGCGCTTAACTTTTTTGTTCAATAAGTCATAGCCATATTTTAAGGCATAGCTAATTCCTTGATGTGAAATATCTTTTATACGCACGGGTAATTTAGCCTTCGTTGCTGTAACAAAAGCAATACCTCCACCCATAAGCCCGCCACCAAGCACTGCTGCTTTAGTTATTTTTTCAGGGCTAACACCTTCAACACCCTGTTCTTTTTTCATATCGGTTGTAGCAAAAAATAATTGTCTAAGCTGGGCTGAAACGTCCGACATTACTAATTGACCAAAATGGTCTGCTTCTAATTGATATCCCTTTGAAGGAGCCTGTTCAGCACTAGCGCGAATACAATCAATTATTTTTAAAGGCGCAGGATAGTTACCTTTAGTTTGGCTTAACACCATTTTAGTCGCTTTACTAAATAAAATGCTGCGACCTAAACCATTGCCTTCAAGTAACTTATCCATTACTGATAATTTACGTGCTTTAGGTTTTACCTTGCCAGAAAGGGCTAACTTTTCGGCTGTTTGAATTAATACACTATTTGGTACTACATCGCTGACTAAACCAGCTTTTAATGCTTGTTTTGCGCGTAACTGTTTACCTGTTAGCATCATATCTAATGCTTTTTGAATACCAACACGTTTAGGTAGTCTTTGCGTACCACCGCCACCAGGTAACAAACCAAGTTGAACTTCTGGCAAGCCTAATGCTGTTTTAGGGCTATCGCTACACACTATTGCATGACATGCCATCGCAAGTTCTAATCCACCACCCAAACATGCACCGTGTACAGCCGCTACAACAGGAATAGATAAGTTTTCGAGTTGATCAAAAATAATTTGCCCCTGTCGAGATAAAGTCGTTGCTTCAGAAGCTGAAGTACAGTTGGCTAACATGTGCACATCGGCACCTGCGACAAAAGAATCTGCTTTGCCACTGATTAACACAATACCTTTAATCGTTTGGTCCTGACGTATCTCTTTTAACATTTGTGATACTTCTTCACCAAACTCAGCTTTTAGCGTATTCATGGTGTCGCCTTTAACATCCATGATCAAATGTGCAATACCATTTTCTTGTCGCACTAAACTAAAAGTATTGTTATTTTCTTGTTCTGTATTTTTTACATCAGTCATTAGTCTGTCTCCACAATCATAGCCGCACCTAAACCACCAGCTGCACAAGCGGTAGTTAAGCCAACACCGCCGCCACGACGATTTAATTCATTTAATGTTTGTACAATTAAGCGCGTACCTGTCGCTGCAAATGGGTGTCCATAAGCTAATGAGCCGCCCATTACATTAAATTTGTCCATATCAATTTCGCCTATGGCTTTATCGCGCCCTAGGTGAGTTTGTGCAAACTTGTTACTGGCAAACATTTTTACGTTAGCTAATGCTTGAGCAGCAAATGCTTCGTGCATTTCAATTAAGTCTAAGTCGGCTAAATTCATGCCGGCACGTTGTAAGGCAATTGGTGAAGCGTAGCTTGGGCCCATCAACATATCTTCCCATACATCAATAGCAGCAAAACCATAACTACGAATATAACCTAATGGTTTGTAACCTAACTCTTTTGCTCGGCCTTCTCGCATCATTAATACTGCTGAAGCACCATCAGTTAACGGCGTACTTGTTGCTGCGGTTACTGTACCGTGTTTACGATCAAATACAGGACGCAATTTCGCGTAACCGGCTAATTCAGAGTTTTCACGGAAACAATTGTCTTTTTCAATAAAAGACTTGTAAGGCTCGCTGTGCGCAGTCATTACTTCGCCCGCTAATTTACCTTCTTGCCAGCTTTTAGTGGCTAATGTATGTGAGCGATGAGCAAGTGCATCTTGCGCTTCACGAGTAATACCATGTGTTTTTGCCATTTGTTCCGCGGTATGTCCCATTGACAAACCTGTAGAGTATTCAGCAACCGCAGGTGGTACAGGTAAAATATCTTTAAAACTTAATTTACGAATCAGCGCCATTTTTGCGCCAAATGAGCGAGCTTTACTTAAATCGAGTAAAGTGCGTGCGAATTTTTTCGACACACCAATAGGCGCAACAGAAGATGAATCAGCACCGCCGGCAACACCTACATCAACAAAACCAGCCATAATTGATTCAGCCACATTCACCGTTGACTGAAAACTAGTCGCACAAGCACGTGACACACTGTAGGCATCAGTATGAACATTCATACCGGTTCCTAAAACAATTTCACGGGCAATATTTGGCGCTTCTGGCATTTGTACTACTTGCCCAAACACTAACTGGTCGATAATTTTAGGATCAACGTCATGCTTTTGCAGTAACTCATTAACAACAATTTTACCTAAGTCAACCGCAGGAACACCATGAAATGCAGTAGCCTGCTTTGCGAAAGGTGTGCGCAGTCCAGCAACTATCGCTATACGCTCTCCACTACCGGTTACTAATTTTGATTTTGTCATTTTTAATTCCATCTTGTTGCAACAATTAAGAGGTCAGACCTCTTTGGATTTATCATAATTCTAAACATATATAGAAATAATTCAATCATTAGCTTATAAAACTTGTTCAAATTAATATCAAGGTATTAAAAAAGCTAACAAAAAGCCTTAAAAATTTAATTTCTGTGCTTGTTTTTTTAAACCTGAACCTTATATCAATCTGTGGGTCAGAAGTGCTGACGTCAATTTTTTTAATCAATAAGAACGATAAACTATGGCTATTGAACATTTTTCCTCATTAAAAGAACATTTAACTTCACAAATTATCGGACAGCACTCGCTGGTTGAAAACTTGCTGATTGCACTTTTAGCTAATGGCCATCTAATTGTAGAGGGTCCTCCAGGTTTAGCAAAAACGCGCGCTGTAAATGCATTAGCTCAAGGTCTTGAAGCTGACTTTCATCGTGTACAATTCACACCTGACTTATTACCAGCAGATTTAACCGGTACCGATATTTACCGTCCCGAAGACGGCACTTTTGTTTTTCAACCCGGCCCATTGTTTCGTAACTTAGTATTAGCTGACGAAATAAACCGTGCACCTGCAAAAGTTCAATCAGCTTTGTTAGAAGCAATGGCAGAAGGTCAAATTACCGTTGGTCGTAATACTTACCCATTACCTGAATTATTTCTTGTTATGGCAACACAAAACCCGATAGAGCAAGAAGGCACATATCCTTTACCAGAAGCACAGCTCGATCGCTTTTTAATGCATGTTGAAATTGGCTACCCTGACGCAGCAAGCGAATTAGAAATTTTAAAACTCAACCGTGGTGAAGCATTAAAATCAGATAAAGCCTCTGTTAAAGAAATCACCCAAGCTGACATTTTTGCAGCACGTGAACAAGTGATGAAAATTCACATGGCACCTGCAGTAGAAAACTATATCGTCGACTTAATTATGGCAACACGCAACCCAGAAAAATATGACGATAAATTAAAACAGTGGCTAGCATACGGCGCTAGTCCTCGTGCCACTATTGCTTTAGATCGTTGTGCCCGCGCAAGAGCTTGGTTAAACAACCGAGACTTTGTCAGTCCAGAAGACGTACAAGCGGTTTTTCATAACGTATTACGTCATCGCATAATTATGACTTACCAAGCTGAAGCAGAAGGCATTAGCAGTAATCAACTGCTTGATCACTTACTCAGTTTAGTGGCAGTTGCCTAGGCGCAAGTTCCCTTATGTGGTTTAAACAAAAAAAGTCAGCCGAACAATACACCCCGCAAACCTTGCTTGATGAGTTGGTCAGTAATGGTATTGAATTAAATATAGATGAACTAATACGTTATCAAACGAAAAGTTCGCTAATTAATTTAGCGGCCGCCAAAAGCTCACACGGTAAAATGTCGGGTAATTATCTTGCTCGAAGCAAAGGTCGTGGTATGGAGTTTGATGAAGTTCGCCATTATCAAAATGGTGACGACATTCGTGCTATCGATTGGCGTGTTACTGCTCGTACGGGTAAAACACACACAAAATTATTTCGTGAAGAAGTTGAACGCCCTGTTCTTATCGCTACCGATTTAAGTACCAGCATGTTATTTGGCAGTCGCTTACTATTTAAATCTGTGCAAGCTGCCCATGTAGCAGCCCTAGTTGCTTGGCATGCTAAATCACGAGGCGATCGCATCGGCGGTGTAGTATTTAATCAAACAAATCACACTGAATTAAAACCTCGTAGCCGACAACAAGGCGTACTACATTACTTGCATGGCTTAGTTAAAATTCACGCAGATTCGTTACAATCAAATGACGAAGTATTAGATAGAAAAAAAGCTACTGAAGCTTTTGAACAAAATTGCGCACGGTTACGACAACTCGCAAAACCCGGTAGTTTAGTTTATTTAATTACCGATGCATTTAACCTTTCAGATGAAGCTATTCGTCATTTGGCTAATATTAGTCGGCATTGTGAATTAGTCGTTTGTATGATCAGCGATCCACTTGAGCAACAACTTCCTGAAAGTGAACACAGAATTAGCGTAGCAATGACTAATGGTGATGAAAGCGAACGGCAACAATTTGTACTTGGTGATAAAGCATTAGCTGAAAAATACCACCAGCAAGCCATAAGCTTAAATGACGCTATAGAGCAGCAGCTAAGCAAAGCAGGTGCTCGTTTACTACACTTTTGTGCTAGTGAAGCACTCGAAACACAATTACATCGCGGAGTAGCATCATGGATCCGCTAGCACAACTTAGTGATATTCACTTACCTGATAACGTACACAATTACCCTATTGCGCCAGGATGGTGGCTATTAGCCATTATTATTTTGGCAATACTGGCTTATGGAATAATAAAGTTACGCCAATATTTTAAAGCGCGTAAAGTACAAAAACAGGCATTAAAACAATTATCGGCAACGTCTGAAATTAGTACAATCGTCGCTATATTAAAATGGGCTGCTTTACAGTATTTTCCGCGAGCGCATGTCGCACATTTAACAGGTGATAAATTTAAAGATTTTTTAAGTGAAAGCTTACCCGCTAAACATCAAGAAAGCTTTTCAACACTAAGCGGCGACCACTTTAATTCGACTTACCAAAGTAATGCTAACGAACATAATGTAGACGATCTTTCTGCCGCGGCAAAATTATGGCTAAATCAAGCCTTGCCGCCTAAAAAAACACTACCTGTATTAACTGATACTATAAACACCACTGAAGATGTTGCATTACATACTAAAACAGAAGTTAAAACCAAAATTACGACAGAAGTCGCAAATAACACGCTTGAAAATAAACCTCAAATGTCAGAGGTAAAATCATGATACATTTTGATTTTCTCTGGGCATTAATCGCCCTACCACTACCGTTAATTATTTATTGGTTGCCCGCAAAAAAACACATTCAAGCAGCACCGCTGAAAATGCCAACCATTATTAAAGGTGTACAAACTGAAGAATTTGCGCCAGAAAAGAAAAAAGGCTCATTGGTTATCCTTAGCATAATTTGGTTATTAGTTGTGCTAGCTAGCACTCAGCCACAGTGGCTAGGTGAGGCTGTAAATGTGCCAACCGAAGGACGAGAAATGATGATTGCCGTTGATCTCTCTGGCAGTATGCAAGTTGAAGACATGAGCCTAAATGGCAGCACAGTGAATCGCCTTGAAATGTTAAAAGTATTGCTTGGCGAATTTATCGAGCGACGCAGTGGCGACAAATTGGGCTTAATATTGTTTGGTGACGATGCCTATATGCAAACGCCAATGACCTTTGATCGAAAAACCGTACAACAAATGCTCGACGAAACGGTATTAGGCTTAGTAGGTAAGCAAACCGCTATTGGCGACGCTATTGCACTTGCGGTTAAACGCTTCGACGATAAAAAAGATTCAAACCGCGTGTTGTTATTGTTAACCGATGGCCAAAACACAGCCGGTAAAATAACACCTGAACAAGCACTAGAGCTAGCTGTAGCCAAAGATATTACCATATACTCAATTGGCATTGGCGCTGATGTCATGATCCAAAATTCATTATTTGGTACTCGCCGAGTTAACCCATCAAGTGAACTCGATGAAGAATCATTACAACGCCTTGCTGATGAAACAGGTGGTTATTACTTCAGAGCACGAGCTAGTGAAGACATGAGTAAAATTTATAAACTGTTAGATGATTTAGAGCCTGTAGAACAAGAGCAACAACAAATGCGCCCACTCACCGCATTATTTCAATGGCCTTTAGGTTTAGCTTTATTAATAAGTTTGCTAACGCTACTGGTTAAAAGCAGTGCCAATAACCAATTTTTCAAGCGCAACAAAGCAATTACGGGAGTGAAGCATTAATATGGCTGACTTTCATTTTATTCGTCCGCTTTGGCTATTAGCCATTATCGTATTATTTTTCATGTTGTTTTTGCTCAAAAAACTACGTGTTAACCAATCTGGCTGGCAACAACTATTACCAGCACACCTAGCAAAAGTGTTAGTACAAGGGAGCTCAAAAGCAAAATCTAGCTCATTGGTGCTGCCTTTTATTATCGGCTTACTTTCAATAATAGCCATGGCTGGCCCAAGCTGGCAAAAATTGCCGCAACCTGTTTATCAAGTTGCACAAGGCTCGGTGTTGATCATGGACATGTCTTACTCTATGTACTCTACCGATGTTGCACCAAATCGTTTAACACGAGCACGATACAAAGCCATTGATTTGCTCGATAACATTAAAGAAGGCGAAATCGGACTTATCGCTTATGCCGGTGACGCATTTAGTATTAGCCCATTAACAGACGACAGTAATAATATAAAATTACTCTTACCGTCATTAAGCCCAGAGCTTATGCCAGTGCTGGGTAGCAACCCTTTTGCCGCATTAGCTTTAGCTAACGAAATGTTAGTCAATGCCGGGCATAACAGCGGTGATATTTATTGGTTTACCGATGGCATCGATAATATAGACATTCAAGATATAACCCAATGGTCACGCGAACATCCTTACCGCCTCAATATTCTTGGTGTTGGTACAAAAACAGGTGCGCCGATCAAACTCTCTAATGGCGAGTTAATGAAAGACGATAACGGCGCGATAATTGTACCTAAACTAACAGTACAAGCCTTACGTGGTTTAGCTAATCGCGGCAGAGGAAATTACACCACCCTCACCCATGACAACAAAGATATAGAGCGACTTACTTTTAAACCGCTAATGACTGAAACCGACAATACCAAAGAAAGTGAAAATACGGGCGATCAATGGCAGGAATTTGGTCCATATTTGTTACTGTTGGTTTTACCTCTGTTATTAAGTTACTTCAGACGTGGTGCACTTATGTTAACGTTACCATTTGCTTTAATGCTAATGCCTAATAACAATGCCTATGCCGATATTTGGCAAGATTTGTTTAAAACTAAAGATCAGCAAGGCCAATCACATTTTAGTAACGAGCATTATCAACAAGCCGCAGAAACTTTTAAAAATCCATCGTGGCAAGGAAGTTCTTTTTACAAAGCCGGAGATTACGAACAAGCCTTGGCGGCATTTCAACAAGAGAACACCGCTGATGCCTTCTATAACCAAGGCAATACTTTAGCAAAATTACAAAGATTTGACGAAGCAATAGCGGCCTACAATGAAGCTTTAGCGCTTGAGCCAAACTTAACCGATGCAAAAAACAATAAAGCTCTTCTAGAGCAATTAAAAAAACAGCAAGAAAATCAAGATCAAGAGTCTGATGACGATCAACAAGATCAAAATAAAGACCAAGAACAAAATGAACAAGAAGGTGACAGCCAGAATAACCAAAGCCAAAGCGACCAAAACAAAGAAGGTGATCAGCAACAAAGTGATCAACAGGGTCAACAAAGCTCAGAGCCAACCGACCCATCTGAATCAGAACCGTCTTCAGAGCAAAAAAATACTGAAGAGCAAAAAAATACTGAAGAGCAAAAACAAGAACCAGAGCAAACTGACGCTGAGCAACAAGAACAGTCAGAACAGCAACAAGAGCAAAATGCACAACAAAGTGAGCAGGCGCAAGAGGGTGAGCCAACAGAAGAGGCACAAAGCGCTGAAGCACAGCAACTAGCTGAGCAATTAGCCAAAGAAACCGAGCAAAAACATCAGCAATTATTGAATAAAGTAACTGATGACCCATACATGTTACTCAGAAACAAAATGCAATTAGAATATCAAAAGCGTAATCAAGATCGCCGAAATGTAGGAGTTAAGAAAAAGTGGTAAGAGTAATAATTTCTTTAATGGCTATTTTATTATCGTTTCATAGCTACGCGTTAACAAAGCTCACTGCATCTGTTGATAAAAACCCAGTGATCGCCAATGAATCTGTAGTACTAACGGTAACTGCCGATGATGACATCGACAGAAACGCCTTAGATACATCTACATTGCTGTCTGATTTTATTGTTGGCCGTACATCTGTCAGTTCACAAACTAGTATGGTTAACTTTGATACCACACGCACCACAACGTGGAATACCGTATTAATACCTCGAGAATCCGGTGAGCTAATTATTCCAAGTTTTGAAATAGACGGAGTTAAAAGCCAATCGATTAAGCTTAACGTATTAGCAGCAGACAAATCCGCAGCTAGCACCCAACAAGACTTATTTATTACGGCACAAGTATCTTCGACTGAACTCTTTGTGCAGCAGCAAATTACCTTAACAGTTAAGTTACACTTTGCAGCTGAGCTAAAGCGTGGCAGTTTAACTGAGCCGACATTAGAAGGAGCCAATATTCTACAAATTGGCAAAGATAAAGAGTCTGAAAACATTATTAACGGTAAACGCTACCGTATTATCGAGCGTATATATGCCATTAGCCCACAAAAAAGTGGTGACGTAATATTAAAATCACCAATTTTTTCTGGCGAAATAATGATGCCATCAACAAGGCGATCTAACTTTTTAAGTTTTGCAGATACTAAGCCAGTTAGTGTGGTTGGCGATGACATTGCACTAACGGTAAAGGCTATTCCTGCACAAGTTACTGGAGCTTGGTTACCAAGCGAATTATTAGCCTTACATCAAGAATGGCAACCTCAGGCTAATCAATTTAAAGTGGGTGAACCGATCACGCGAACAGTTACATTAACCGCTGCGGGGTTATCAGAAGAACAACTACCTGAAATAACCATGCAAGTGCCAAAAGGATTAAAAGTTTATCCTGATCAGGCTGAGCTTCATACAGGCCTAAATAATGAAAGATTAGTCAGCCAAAAAGTGATCAACTTTGCCATTGTTGCCAGTCAAGCAGGCGAATACCAGTTACCAGCAATAACCATCCCATGGTGGAATACGGTAACCAATAAAGCAGAAATTACAAAAATTGCAGCACAAACAATCACAGTATTACCCAATGCAGACATTGCTCCTGTGGCGACACCACAACCACCAAACACAAATATTGAGCATAGCAGTACACCAGCGGTAATAGAAAAAGTAGTCATTCAACAAAATAACTTTCTGCAATGGTTATTCCTTGGCCTTTGGTTATTAACCTTATTTGCTTGGTTTATCTCTGCTAAACGTTCTTCTTTATCAGATAAAACAAATAACAAATCCAACGAGAAAGTAAATCCCCCTTACCTCACGTTATTAGCCGCATGTAAACAAAACAATGGCGAACAAGCATTAGCAAATTTATTGCCATGGGCGCAAACACGAGCGACAAACAACGAAGCATTAACAACCCTTGACTCATTACATGAGCACTTTAACAACACCGCACTCTCTAGCGCGATTATTGAATTGCAACAAAGTTATTATGGAAAAAAACCTAGTCAATGGTCAGGTAAAAACTTAATCCATGCAATACAAGAGATAAATAAGCAAGGTAACTCTGGGGCAACAAACCTTCAGTTCAACCTTAACCCCTAAACCTGCAAGATACATGCACTGCTAAGAAAGGAGTTATTATCGATAACTCCTTTTTTTGTATTCATTTTCCTGCAAATCTAAGCACTAACTAAATTTGTATTTTAACGATATAATCTTATTTATCTAAAAAATATGTATTCGTGTGAAATAAAATGACAAAGCCTCAGGTCTCTTACAACATGGCGACAAAACAAGTTAGATACGAAGCACTCGTTAAAGCATTACATGCAGATTTATATCGGTATGCCTATTGGCTATGCCACGATAAGCATATTGCTGAAGACCTAGTGCAAGAAACATTTTTACGTGCATGGCGCGCGCTTGACTCGTTGAAAGACGAAAAGGCAGCTAAGTCATGGTTAATTACTATTCTGCGCAGAGAAAATGCCCGTCGTTTTGAGCGCAAACGATTCGAGATGAGTGAATACGAAGAAGCGACGATTACAGATGTAGGTGCAACAAGCAACGAACAGGAAATTGAAAATCACTGGCTACGAGAAAAAATATCTCAAATGCCTGAAGAGTACCGTGAGCCGCTTGTTTTACAAGTTATTGGCGGTTTTAGTGGTGAAGAAATTGCCAGCCTGTTGTCATTAAATAAAAATACCGTGATGACACGATTATTTCGTGCTCGCAATCAATTGAAAGAGGCCGTAGACGACGAGCCAAAATTAAGAGGTCTACACAATGGATGATTTGCAATTTAGACGTAGCATTTTAGCCGATCCCAAAACTCGTGACGATGCTATTAATGCCGCCTTAAAAAGTGATCCGGCAAAGCAAAAATTTGTACAAGAAACTGAAAGCCTAGACAGTAAAATTGCACAGGCAATGAATATTCCTGTGCCTGAAGATTTAGCAAACAAATTAATTTTACGCCAAACCTTAGCTAGTCATCAGCAACAAAAAGGCAAAACCCGTGTACGTTTAGCCATGGCTGCCTCTGTTGCACTTGTGATGGGGTTAACGGCAAACTTTATGCTATTTTCAAATACTTATAAGAATTTAGCTGATTATGCTATTGCGCATGTTAACCACGAAGCTGCTCACTTTTCTAATACTGACCAGCCAACAGTAACATTAGCGTCCTTAAACGAAAAAATGTCTGCATTTAAGGGCAGTTTTGCTAGTACTTTCGGCACACTAATTTTTGCTGACTACTGTCGTTTTGACGGCAATAAAAGCCTACATTTAGTTTTTCAGGGTAAGTCGAGCCCTGTTAATGTTTTCATTTTACCTGATGATCAAGACATTGAATTTGTCGCTAACTTTGAAAATAGCAAGCTTCAAGGTAATTCTTTACACTTCAACCACTCTAACATTATTGTGGTTGGCGATAAGGACGAACCAATAGAGCAATGGCAAGAACGCGTTAATAAAAGTATTACCTGGTCAATTTAGTTAGATTATAAAGTTAACAAAGACTATGTACATCTAGCGCAATCAAAAAAGCCATGACAACAATGTCATGGCTTTTTAATATAAACTAAAAGCTTAAAACTGACAGCTTACAGCTCGTCCCAAATTAATGCTTAGCAGCAACCTCATCAAATTGTGCTTCAATTTCAGGCTGCTCTTTGGACGTTATTTTACTTACCAATACAATCGCAATACTGGCCATAATAAAGCCAGGCACAATTTCATACATAACCGAGCTTAAAGATTCTCCACCAATGGTTACCGGGGCATAAATCCATATTAAAACGGTAATAGCGCCCGTTAACATACCTGCTAAGGCGCCATGTCGATTCATTTTCTTCCAATACAAACTCATGATAACTAAAGGTCCGAACGCTGCACCAAAACCGGCCCAAGCATTACTAACCAAAGTTAATATTGAGCTGTCTCTATCGTAAGCAAGAAAAATAGCAACAAGAGCTACTGCTGCTACTGATAAACGCCCTACCAACACTAACTGTTTATCACTCGCATTTTTATTTAAAAACGCTTGATAAAAATCACCTGTCAATGAGCTAGAAGTAACCAATAACTGCGAAGAAATTGTGCTCATAATTGCTGCTAAAATCGCTGCTAATAAAAAACCAGCAATAAGGGGGTGAAACAGTACTTGTCCCAATAAAATAAAGATGGTTTCAGGGTCATTAACCGCGAGTCCTGTTTTAGCGACATAAGCGACACCAGCAAAACCGGTTGCCATAGCGCCAAATAAAGCGACTATCATCCAACTCATACCTATACGTCTAGCCGTAGGTAAATCATCTACTGAACGAATAGCCATAAAACGAACAATAATATGGGGTTGACCAAAATAACCGAGTCCCCATGCCATAGCCGAAACAATAGCAATAACACTAACGCCACTAAAAAAGTCTAAAAACTCAGGATTTAACTGCTCAATGGTACTTAACATCTCGCCTGTGCCACCAACGTCTGATATCGCCACAAAAGGCACCAGCACTAATGCTACAAACATAATACAGCCCTGAACAAAGTCAGTCATACTTACCGCTAAGAAACCACCAAATAGCGTATAAAGTACAACAACGCCAGCAGTAACATAAAGGCCAACTTCATACGTTAATCCGAAAGAACTTTCGAATAGTTTACCGCCAGCAACAATGCCTGACGAGGTATACAAGGTAAAAAATAAAATAATAACAATAGAAGAAGTAATACGAAGTGCGCGAGATTTATCGGCAAAGCGGTTTTCAAAAAAATCGGGAAGAGTTATAGAGTCGTTTGCCACCTCAGTATAAGTTCTTAATCTAGGGGCAACAATAAGATAATTTAAATACGCTCCAAGCATTAAACCAAGCGAAATCCAAACACTGCTTAAGCCTACAGTATACATAAGCCCTGGCACGCCCATCAGCATCCAACCACTCATATCAGAAGCCCCAGCAGAAAGCGCCGTAACCCCAGGGCCTAAACTACGCCCCCCCAGCATAAAACCAGAAACATCACTAGTAGACTTTTTAAACGCGTATAAACCTATTCCTAACATTACAGCAAAATATAGTGCCAATGAAATCATTGTTCCTACAGCCATCTAACCTCCAAAAAACATGCTACCAAACCTACTAAACTATTTTTAATTTAAGGGTTCAAAATACGTTTGGCATTAAAACTGTTTAAATAAATAGCACATTGCTATTTATTTAAACCTGAACAACAATAATATGCTTACTTAATAGCTGTTTCCATGTTTTTTCGTGAGTATTCACAATTATTTGTGTTATAAATAAGTAAGGTAATGTGCAAATCAATTTTGCCGAACAGTAATACTAAGTTAAAATAATAAAATTATCTGTTATAACATCGGATTAATTAGGAATTTGTATGTACTTTTATGCAGCTAGGCAACCCATCCTAGATAGAGATAAAAATCTATTTGCCTATGAGCTTTTATTTCGCGATAGCATAGTTAATGTCTTCCCAGGCATTGATGGTGACGAAGCTACAACAAAAATGATCGAAGCCAGTAATTTCAACCTTGGCATCAGTGAATTTACAGGTAACAAACCTGCTTTCATTAATTTTACTTTAGAAACCCTAATTAAAGGCTACCCTGAAACCTTAACCACTGATGAGTTAGTGGTAGAAATATTAGAAACGGTTAAACCAGGGAAAAAGCTATTAGCCATATGTAAAGATTTACACCAAAAGGGCTATACCATTGCGCTAGATGATTATATTCATCAAACTGTTTGGCAGCATTTTTATCCTTTCGTGCATATCATTAAAGTCGATTGGCAAACCACTAGTGTTGAAACAATTAAAGAAATTAAAGTAGCAATAGAAAACTTTCCGCATATAAAATTATTGGCAGAGAAAGTTGAAACTTATGAGCAATATAACCAAGCATTAGAGCTAGGTTTTGAGTTATTTCAAGGCTTTTTCTTTGCTAAACCTGAAATGGTTAAAACCAAAAATTTATCACCATCGCAAATTGCCATGGCAGAATTACTGTATGAAACATCAAAAACTGAAGTAGATTTAGCCAGTATAACCGCTGTTTTCGAACATGATGTCACTTTATCTTATAAATTATTGCGTTACGCAAACTCAGCAATATTCAAACGCAGAACTGAAATTTCAACCATAAAACAAGCATTAGTTACTTTGGGCTCTGCTGAATTAAAAAGATTCCTAGGTTTAATGTTTGCGGCGAATATCAACCCAGAAAAACCCTCTGAGCTTATCAACTCAGCTATGGCCCGGGCAAAATTTTGTGATTTAATGGCTAAAGAAGTTAATTCACCAATAGATCAAGCCATAGCCTTTTTAACAGGCTTGCTTTCGTTAATAGACGCCATAGTCGATGAAGACTTAGAAAGTATTTTATCTAAACTGCCTCTTGCCCAAGAAATTAAAGACACTTTATTAACCCGCAAAGGCGATATGGCAGCGCTAATTATGCTGTTAGAATTTATTGAGCGCGCTGAATGGTCTAAAACCGCTGTTATTATGAAAAGGCTTGGGTTAGAAAAGGCAAGCGTACTTAAACACTATAATGAAGCCATTGCTTGGGCTGATGAACAAACCATAGCCAATGATTAGTCGATACTAAATAACCTGAACTCTGGTATTAAATAGTACTGCCTCTTAATTAAAGGGCAATAAAAAACCTAATATGAAAATATTAGGTTTTTTTATTTTATAAAAGCGGTTATTTAATGCGAGCGTATTTGTTAAGTTACTAATAACATAAAGTTATTAACATCAATAAAGCTAAAACTTAATCGAACGAACAACCAAAAGTAAGCCAGAGCACAAATGATAAACAAATGACCAATGCTTTATGTTACTCAAAGCCATTCGGGTTTTGTGACTGCCAGCGCCATGTATCGGCTATCATGGTAGCTAAATCACGTTCTGCATGCCAATTTAGTAAAGTGTTAGCAACAGTTGCATCGGCATAAACCGTGGCAATATCACCGGCGCGTCTTGGTGCAATGCTATATGGAATATCTTGTCCAGAAATCTCTTTAAAAGTGTTCACTATTTCTAAAACCGAGGTGCCGTTACCTGTACCTAAGTTAATCGGAACGCAGCCTTTAATCTCAGTTAACTTTTCAAGCGCCTTTACATGGCCTTGGGCTAAATCAACCACATGAATGTAGTCTCTAACACCGGTACCATCGACGGTTTGATAATCATCACCAAAGATTTGTAACTTAGCTAAACGGCCAACAGCAACTTGTGACACATAAGGTAATAAGTTATTTGGAATACCATTGGGATTTTCACCAATCAGGCCAGAGTTGTGCGCACCAATAGGGTTAAAGTAACGTAAACAAGCAATAGACCATTCCTCATCACTACGTGCCAAATCAAACAGAATATTTTCTATCATGAGTTTAGTTTGGCCATAAGGGTTAGTTGCAGAGGTTGGCATAGTTTCATCAAGTGGCGATGGGTTGTTTTCGCCGTAAACCGTGGCTGATGAACTAAAGACTAAGTTTTTAACATTCTGCTCAGCCATTACTTGCAACAGAGTTACAGAACCAGAAACATTATTATGATAATAACTTAATGGTATTTCACTCGACTCACCTACCGCTTTTAAACCCGCAAAGTGTACAACCGCTTCAATATTATGCTGCTCAAACACCTGAGTTAAAGCTTCACGATCACAAATATCTGCTTGAATAAATGTTACGGTTTTCTCTGTAATTTGCTTAATTCTATCAAGCACTAACGTAGAAGAGTTTGATAAGTTATCTACAATAACAATATCTTTATCTAGTGCCAGTAATTCAACAACTGTGTGACTGCCAATAAAGCCAGTACCACCGGTGATCAACAAACTCATTATTAATTCCTTATAAATTTATTCAGTCAATATTTTAAAAATTCATCACTTATTGATAATATTTTGACACTAACGCAATGAAGTTACCAAGTTTTTCTTTCGGTAATTGGTTTACTCCAGCCGCTGCCGCCCTGCCACCGCCCGTTTCAAATTGAGCACAAAGTTCGCCGGCACCAACTTTATTATTAATAGGAGCGCGTAGGCTAACCGTATAAGTATTATCTAAGTTTAACGTAAATACGGCATGGGCCTTATCAGGGTTTTGATTCGCTAATTCATTACCATATACACCACTCACTCGGCGCGACCAAGGTGCATCTTCAAGCTCAATAACCTGCAAGGTTTCATCATCATGTAAAATGTTCGCTTGTTTAGCTTGTGTCATATCACTTAAGTAAGCTTCTTCAAGTAAGGTAAATATTGAATTAGCTTCATTAATTAAAGTGAAAGGATCAGGGTAGTTAAGTAAGGTAGTGAATAAAGCATCTGGCGCAATATGTAAATCGTCTACCGTGCGACCGTAACCGTTATAGTTAATATATATGCCTAAAGCTTTCAATTGATCTTGCTCTTTGGCAGACAAACCCGCTTGCTGAGATAACTGCTCAGCAGCCTTTAACATGTTATCGCCAAATGCAGCAACAATCGCCCAAAGCGCATATTGCCCTGCAAGGTGTTGATTAACCAATAAACTTGTACAAGTATTAGCGTCGGTATCAATAATTTCGGTTAAATGTTCAGAGTTAGGTACTAAGCCCGTGCGATGATGGTCAATATAAAGAACATCTATTTCTTGCGCCAGCAAGCCAGCTAAAGCTGCAAGGTTTTTTTCCATCGATATATCTAACACAGTAACCGAAGTAGCAAGGTTAGCAGGCACTTGTTGCAATAACTGAATATCACGTTTAACGCCAGTAATTAACTTCGAAACCCTAGGCTCAGCCAAACGTAATTGTAACAAAGCGATAATGCCATCGGCATCACCATTAAACACATCATAATGCATTTAGAAATCTCCTTTAAATATAAGGGAAGCTGTCAGCTTTCAGGAAAACCAAACACAGAAAAGCTGTAAGTTATTAGCTGTCAGTTTTCAGTACAACCAAACAAGAAAAGCTGTAAGTTATTAGCTGTCAGCTTTCAGTAAAGCCAAACAAAGAAAAGCTGTAAGTTATTAGCTATCAGCTTTCAGTAAAACTAAACAAAGAAAAGCTGTCAGTTATTAGCTGTCAGCTTTCAGTAAAATCAAAGAAAGAAAAGCTGTCAGTTATTAGCTGTCAGCTTTCAGTAAAACCAAACAAAGAAAAGCTGTTAGTTATTAGCTGTCAGCTTTCAGTAAAGCCAAACAAAGAAAAGCTGTAAGTTATTAGCTGTCAATACAGCTAATCAAAACCAAGCAAAACTTCAAAATCAAAAACTAAAGTCGAACTAAGAACATAAAACTTCTTCTAAACTAACATTTCAGTTACTGACAGCTGATAGCTTAAAACTGATAGCTTCTTTTTTCTTTTACTGACAGCTGACAGCTTAAAACTTATAGCTTCTTTTTCTTTTACTGGCAGCTTAAAACTTATAGCTTGTTTTTTCTTTCTTATTTAATAAACCCATGTTCAATCAGGTAATCAACGACTTGCTGGGCACATTGTTCAATGGTTTTATCGCTAGTATCGATATGAATCGTTGGGTTTTCAGGGGCTTCGTAGGTTGAATCTATTCCTGTGAAGTCTTTAATCTCGCCTGCACGCGCTTTTTTATATAAACCTTTAGGATCACGTTGTTCGCATATGGCAATCGGCGTATCAATAAATACTTCAATAAACTCGCCAGTACTAAGCTTAGCTGCAGCCATTGCTCTATCAGCAGCAAAAGGTGAAATAAACGCGGTTGATACAATTAAACCGGCATCGACAAATAGTTGCGCTACTTCACTAATACGACGAATATTTTCAACTCTGTCTTCATCACTAAAGCCTAAATCGCCATTGAGACCATGGCGAACATTATCGCCATCAAGTAAATAACTATGACATTGGCGCTGAAACAACAAAGCATCTACCGCATTAGCGATAGTAGATTTACCTGAACCACTAAGGCCGGTATACCATAACAAACAAGATTTTTGCTGTTTTAATTCAGCACGTTGTGTTTTGCTCACTTGTTGAGTGTGCCAAACAGTGTTTTCAGTTTTCATATTATTCCTAATAATTGAATCGAAAAAATTAAAACAAAGCTGTCAGAGAATACATAGCTATAAGCTGTCAGTTCGAAGCTGTCAGTAAAAAAACAAACAAACAAACAAACAAACAAACTCCCAACTGATTTTTTCTTTTAACTGACAGCTGACAGCTTTAAACTTCTCTTAAACCAATAGCTGACAGCTTTAAACTTCTCTTAAACCAATAGCTGACAGCTTTAAACTTCTCGTAAACCAATAGCTGACAGCTTCAAACTTCTCTTAAACTTATTTTTCTCTAAAACGGAAAAACATTCGGTAATAACAATAACACTACAACACTATAAGTCAGTGTTATTGGCCAACCAAATTTAATAAACTCAGCTACTTTATAATTTCCGGCATTAAATACCATAATATTGGTTTGATAACCGTAAGGGCTAATAAAACTGCCGCTAGCACCAAAAGCAACCGCCATAACTAAAGGTAGGGGATCAACACCTAAACCAATCGCAATATTATACGCCACTGGAAATACTAAAGCAGCCGCAGCGCTATTAGTAATAACTTCAGTTAAGAATAAAGTAATAAAAAATATCACTACTAGCGCAATTAAAGCGCTCTTTCCTTCAAGCAGTTGTTCAATTTCATTGGCAAAAATAGCCGCGACACCGCTATGTTCAAATGCTTGCGCTAACGTTAAGGCACCTAGCACAATTAACCATATTTCAATTGGAAAACGACGTTTGATTTCATTAACACTTAAACAGTCAGATAAAATTAACACCGCAAGGTAAAACATTAAACTCGCTAATAAGCTAATACTAGTAAACATAGTAATAGCAATGGCAATAATAAAGCCAAAAATAGCCAACGAGTCGCGCCAACCTGACAACATATTATCGGGTTTATGTCCTGATAGAATATAAAAGTTTTTGGTTAAATTAGTACGAGCACAAAAGTCTGGGCCGGCAGCCAAGACTAAAAAATCGCCCGCTTGTACGGTAATTTCGCCTAACTTACCTGAAAGTGAGGTGCCTTCTCTTCGAATTGCCACCACAGCAGCATCAAATCTCGCACGAAAACCTGCGGTTTTTAAGGTTTCACCGACAATGGCAGAATCGGGCTTAATTAACACTTCTGTTAAGTTTTCACGCAGTAAGCCATCAAGCTCAGCAAAAAGTGTTAAACCATCAAATTGTTGAAGCACTAAGACCTTGCTAACATCACCACTGAAAATTAACCGATCTTGTGGCTGTATAACTTCATCTGGTGTTACTGGAGAAATAAGCCTGCCATCGCGTACTAATTCAACTAAAAATAGTGTGTCTAAGTTTCTTAAACCATTAGCTTCTATGCTTTTACCTATAAGTTTTGAATTGGGTTTTACTTGTGCCTCAACTAAGTACTCTTTTACTTCTAACTGATCATTAGACATATCTGCCAAACTATTTTGGCGCAATAATATAACCAATAAACACGCGAAAAGTGCTGCGCCACCAATCAAGGTAAAATCGAAAAAGCCTAAACTTTCTCTGCCTTGTTTAAGCCATAAAGAGTTAACAATTAAGTTTGTAGAGGTACCGATTAAGGTTAAGGTGCCGCCTAGAATAGCAGCAAAAGACAAGGGTAATAATAACTTACCGGGATTAACGACCGTACTTTTTTTAACAACTGAAATTAACGTTGCAACAACGGCAGTATTACTTATTAATGCAGAACTTAAGGCAGTAAAACTCAGGGTGCGTAAACTTGCAGTTTTTACTTTGCCATTTAGCATTAAAGCTGAAATTCGCCTGATAATGCTGGTGCGTTCATAAGCAAAAGAACATAGCACTAATAATAACAATGTAACTAAACCAGGATTAACAGCGTTACTGAGAATATCATCAGTAGTGACAAATGATGCAGCTAAACACAATAACGTGGTACTACCAAAAACACGTTCAGGTTTATTAGGGAATAAAACAAGCCCAACAAGTGTTAAAACAAATATTGCGACCAAAAGCCACTGCATAAACAACATAATATAAACCTAGAAGACATAGCTGTAAGCTTTAAGCTGTCAGTAAAAAACAGAAAAAATAGCTGTAAGCTTTCAGTTTTAAGCTGTCAGTAAAAAACAGGAAACAGCTGTAAGCTTAAAACTTTACTTTCTTCTTTTACTGACAGCTGACAGCTGACAGCTGACAGCTCGAAACTGACAGCTTTTCTTTTAACTGACAGCTGACAGCTCAAAACTTACAGCTTTGTGTTACTGACAGCTTTGTGTTACTTCAGTAAGTCGCGAGCGCCCCAGTGTGGAAAGTGTTTACGAACTAAAATATTCAACTCTTTCTCAAACTCTGAGTACTGGTGCTCTTGTTGCTCTTCAAGTGCGCCGTTGATCATGCCAGCACCAACAGTAACATTACTCATTCTATCAATAATAATAAATGCGCCTGTTGCTTTGTTATCACCATATGCATCGAAATGTAAGGCTTCTGAAACTTCTAAGTGAGCAACACCAATTTCGTTTAGCGCTAATTGGTCAACATCAAATTTCTCTAAGGTGTTCACGTCAATACGGTGATCAATTTTTATAGCATGACCAGTCGTTAACTTACTACCATGTTTAATGTAATACTCACGACCAGGTTCTAGTTCATTTTCATGCATCCAAACAATAGTGGCACTAAGCTCTTTTGAAGAAGCAGGAACACTACCTTTTTTAACGATCATTTCGCCGCGGCTGATATCAATTTCATTTTCAAGCGTTAAGGTAACCGCCATGCCTTGGTCTGCACGCTTAATATCGCCTTCAAAAGTAACAATAGATTTTATCTTGCTTTCTTTACCCGAAGGCAGAGCAACAATTTCATCACCAACACGAATATGGCCTGAGCCAACGGTGCCAGCAAAACCTCTAAAGTTTAAGTTAGGGCGATTAACATACTGAACTTGGAATCTAAATTGCGTGAAGTCTTTTTTGTCATCAACCTTAATCGTATTGAGTAACTTCATTAATGTGGCACCTGGGTACCAAGACATTTTGCTACTTTCTTCAACAACGTTGTCACCGTTCAAAGCTGAGATTGGTACAAAGCGTACATCTTCAAATGCCAAATCATCTGCAAAATTACGATAGTCTTTTTTAATCTCTTGATAACGGTCTTGGCTGTAATCAACTAAATCCATTTTGTTAACAGCAACTAAAACATGCTTAATGCCTAACAATGAACAAATAAATGAATGACGACGTGTTTGCACTTGCACACCATGTCGAGCATCGATCAAAATTATAGCCAAATCACAAGTTGAAGCGCCAGTAGCCATATTACGGGTATATTCTTCATGGCCTGGAGTATCAGCAATAATAAACTTACGTTTGTCTGTAGCAAAGTAACGATAAGCCACATCAATGGTAATGCCCTGCTCTCGCTCAGACTGCAAACCATCAACAAGTAAAGCTAAATCAACAGCCTCACCGGTAGTGCCTGACTTTTTACTGTCGTTTTTAATCGCGGCTAATTGATCTTCAAAGATCATTTTAGAATCATGTAATAAACGGCCAATTAAGGTACTTTTACCGTCATCAACGCTACCACAAGTAAAAAAGCGCACCATCTCTTTGTTTTCATGCTGCTTTAAGTAAGCTTCAATATCTGTTTCTAACAAGTCTTCTGTCTGACTCATGTTTTTTCCTTGGAAATTTCTACTCGACAAATTGTCGAATTAAATAAAATGCTAATACAGTTCAATAAACTGAAATAAGATGAAAAACGTTTTCAAAGCATAGCTTTAAAAATAACCTTCCATTTTTTTCTTCTCCATTGAGCCAGAAGAGTCGTGATCTATCACACGGCCTTGGCGCTCAGAAGTTTTAGTTAATAGCATTTCTTGAATAATTTCAGGTAATGTTGCTGCGGTTGACTCAACAGCGCCGGTTAATGGGTAGCAACCTAAGGTTCTAAAGCGTACACTTTTCATTTGTACTACTTCATCTTCACCAATTGGCATACGTTCGTCATCAACCATAATTAAGCTACCATCGCGCTCAACTACAGGGCGTTTTTCCGCTAAATATAGTGGTACAATTTTAATACCTTCAAGGTAGATATATTGCCAAATATCAAGCTCAGTCCAGTTCGACAAAGGAAATACACGAATACTTTCGCCTTTGTTAACTTTACCGTTATATATATTCCACAGTTCTGGACGTTGGCGCTTAGGATCCCAGCGATGGTTTTTATCGCGGAATGAATACACACGCTCTTTAGCACGAGACTTTTCTTCGTCACGACGTGCACCGCCAAATGCGGCATCAAAGCCATATTGGTCAAGGGCTTGTTTTAATCCTTGCGTTTTCATTACATCAGTATGCTTTGCACTACCATGTTCAAAAGGACTAATATTCATTGCCATGCCTTCTGGATTTTTATGTACCAGTAAGTCAAAGCCATATTCTTTAGCCATTTGATCACGAAACGCGATCATTTCTTTGAATTTCCAATTGGTATCAACGTGCAATAATGGAAAAGGTATTTTTCCAGGTGCAAAGGCTTTTCGAGCAAGATGAAGAAGAACGGCTGAGTCTTTTCCAACCGAGTAAAGCATCACAGGGTTATCAAACTCTGCGGCAACTTCTCGAATAATGTGAATAGATTCGGCTTCTAGCTTTTGTAAATGGGTTAAATGCATTGCTGTTCACTAATGGTGGCATAATATTATTGAGTAATATAATGCCACAGCCTTTCGGCCTTATCCATATAAGTAAAAGCTTGTTTATATCAAAAAAGTATAACCACTTGCGTGATATTCCGTAAAGATCAGAACTAAACTTTATTCAGGTTATCTTTATAACGGCGTATCAACCCCAGCGACGATGAAGAAAGCTTTTCACTTTCAATTTCCGCCATAGGATGCGACATAACGTTAAGTACTTCATTACCTAGCTGCTTACCTAATTCTACGCCCCACTGGTCGTAAGAATTAACTTGCCATATTACGCCTTGAACAAAAATTTTATGCTCATACAGCGCTAGTAATGCACCAAGTGAATGTGGGTCTAATCGCTCCATTAAAAGTGTATTACTTGGAGTATTACCTTTCATGGTTTTATGTGCGGCTAATCTATTGGCTTGAGCTTCATTTACGCCGGCATTGAGTAACTCTGTTTTTGCTTGTGCTAAGGTTTTACCCTGCATTAATGCTTCACTTTGCGCAAAACAGTTTGCCACTAGAGCGTCATGATTAGCCAAATGCTTACTGGTAGGTGCTAAAGATAAAATAAAATCAGTAGGAATAATATCAGCACTTTGATGCATTAATTGCATAAAGGCATGTTGACCATTGGTACCTTCCTGGCCGAAAACAACCGGAGCAGTTAAGTAATTCAGCGTTTGCCCATCAATAGAAACAGACTTACCATTACTTTCCATATCCGTTTGTTGTAAATAACCAGGTAAAGCTCTAAGTGCATGGTTGTAAGGTAAAATAGCTAAACTTGGGTAGCCTAAGCCGTTACGATTCCAAATCCCCAACAAGGCCATAATTACCGGCATATTCTGCTCAAAGTCGGCATGCTTAAAATGCTCGTCCATCGCATGCGCGCCAGCTTTTAAGGCATTAAAATGCGTATTACCAATAATCAAAGCAAGTGGTAAACCTACCGCTGACCATAAAGAGAACCTACCACCAACCCAATCCCACATAGGAAGAATATTGTTTTCATCAATACCAAATTCAGTTGCCGCTTTAACATTGGTACTTACCGCATACCAATGGTTAGCAATAATATCAGCAGGTGATGTACCGCTATCAGCTAAAGCATCTAGCATCCAAGCTTTTACTATGGTGGCATTAAGCAAAGTTTCTTGAGTAGAGAAGGTTTTAGAGATGACCACCACAAGGGTGGTTGAGGCATTGAGTTTAGCAAACTTCTCTTGCGCAGCATCACCGTCAACATTCGCTAACACATGAGCTTTCAAGCCTTTTTGATGATAAGGAACCAGTGCTGACAAAGCCACTTTAACGCCGTAATAAGATCCGCCAATACCTATGGCTAAAATATCGGTAAACTTCTCACCAGTCACTGAACAAACCTTGCCTGATTGAATATCATCAACAATCGTCGCCATTTTAGCTTCAGTATTAATAACTTCTTCGGCTTGCTCACCCAATACATCTACTTTGATTTTATCAGGTGCGCGTAATACAGTATGCAATACAGCACGCTGCTCGGTAGAGTTTAATTGCTCACCGGAAAATTGCGCTGATATTTTCTCCGCAAGCCCGGTTTGCTTAGCTAAGGTAAATAATGGCGCAAGCTCACTATCAATAATATTTTGCTTAGCATAATCTAAGAATAAACCTGCCGCCGAAACAGCATAGTTTTCGCTTCGAGTACTATCTTTGAATAATGAAAAAATACTTCGAGTTAAAGCTTGTTCTGTAAATTGAGGTAAATTGGTAACGTCCATATTCCTGCACTTAAAAAATGATAAATAAAATGATGCTAATGCACACTAATAGCGTTAAATCCTGGCTTCAGTCCCCTAGCTTTTAATTGGCCGGGATAACACAAATCAAAAAACTAACAATATATCACAGGGGAAAAACAAGGAGGATTACAGGAGGTAAACACTAAAATATTTGAAATCCCTAAAGCCCTACTC
>NZ_BAAJLU010000027.1:0-25163 GCF_057550865.1 Colwellia sp. NW0002-52-1
AGTAATAATTTTAAGTAATGCGGCATTAACATTTGTTTGAATACTCGAAGTCACTTAAGCGTTGATTTGAATAAAATGCTGCACACACATTAATAGCTTTAAATGGGTGTGCAACAAACCTGATTATTCAAATAACTTGCTACAAGCTTGATTCAAGGAAGTCTTTAGCAAATTTTTGTAATACGCCGCCTGCCGCGTAAACAGACACTTCTTCGCCGGTATCTAATCGACACTTAACCGGAATATTAACAATGTCACCATTTTTACGTGTCATAACCACTGTCATACTGGCGCCCGGCGCTGTTGTGCCCTCAACGTCAAAAGTTTCTGTGCCGTCAATGTTATAGGTGTGACGTGTTTCGCCGTTAACAAATTCAAGCGGAAGCACGCCCATACCGACTAGGTTAGTACGATGTATACGTTCAAAACCTTCAGATACAATAACCTCAACGCCCGCTAAACGAACGCCTTTTGCTGCCCAATCACGCGAAGAGCCTTGCCCGTAATCTGCACCAGCAATAATAATCAGTGGCTGTTTACGTTGCATGTAGGTTTCAATTGCTTCCCACATACGTGATTCAGTTCCCTCAGGCTCTATACGTGCCAGCGAACCTTGTTTAACTTCCCCTTGCGCATCACGACACATTTCGTTAAATAATTTCGGGTTAGCAAAGGTAGCGCGTTGTGCCGTTAAGTGATCACCGCGATGCGTTGCGTAAGAGTTAAAATCAGCCTCTGGTAAGCCCATTTTATGTAAATAAGCACCCGCTGCACTGTTTAACTGAATCGCATTTGAAGGCGATAAATGATCGGTAGTAATGTTGTCACCTAACACCGCTAATGGACGCATACCTTTCATGGTACGCTCACCGGCTAATGCTCCCTCCCCCTCTTTATTCCAATATGGCGGACGACGAATATAAGTGCTAGTTTCGTCCCATGCATATAACGGGCTTTCAGCAGGCTCAAACGCACCTAAATCAAACATAGGTGTGTAGATTTTTTTGAACTGCTCAGGTTTAACGCTTGATGCCACGATTGCATCAATTTCTTCGTCACTTGGCCAGATATCTTTTAAGGTAATATCGTTACCGTTTTGGTCTTGGCCTAAAATATCTTTTTCGATGTCAAAACGAATAGTACCAGCGATTGCATAAGCGACAACTAATGGCGGTGACGCTAAAAACGCTTGTTTTGCATAAGGGTGAATTCGGCCATCAAAGTTACGGTTACCTGATAATACTGCAGTTGCATACAAATCACGGTCTATAACTTCTTGTTGAATTTTAGGATCTAACGCGCCAGACATGCCATTACAAGTTGTACAAGCATAGCCAACAATACCAAAACCTAATTTTTCCATTTCAGACAGCAAACCGGCTTCTTCTAAATAAAGTTTGGCAACTTTTGAACCTGGCGCAAACGATGATTTAACCCAAGGCTTACGCACTAAACCAAGTTCATTGGCTCTTTTAGCTATTAAGCCCGCCGCAACCACATTACGAGGATTAGAGGTATTGGTACAAGACGTAATCGCGGCAATAATAACGGCGCCATCAGGCATTTCACCGTTAGCTTCTTGTACTTTACAAGCAGCTAAGTCTTTCGCGATATCTTTTGAAGCTAAATCAGCGGTCGCTAAACGACGATGCGGATTAGAAGGGCCCGCTAAATTACGACCTACTGATGATAAATCAAATTCAATCACACGTGGATATTGCGCTTCAACTAAATCGTCAGCCCATAAACCGGTATGTTTTGCGTAAGTTTCAACAAGTGCTACTTGCTCTGGTTCACGACCGGTAATTTTTAAATAATCAATAGTTTGTTCATCAATGTAGAACATACCAGCAGACGCACCATATTCTGGGGTCATGTTTGAGATAGTTGCACGGTCACCAATGGTTAAACTTTTAGTGCCTTCTCCGAAGAACTCTAAATATGCCGAAACCACTTTTTGATTACGCAAAAACTCAGTTATTGCTAACACAATATCGGTTGCTGTAATGCCCGGTTGGCGTTTACCTGTAAGCTTTACACCAATAATATCAGGCAGGCGCATCATCGATGGGCGACCTAGCATTACCGTTTCAGCTTCTAACCCCCCCACACCGATTGCAATAACACCTAAAGCATCAATGTGCGGTGTGTGCGAGTCAGTACCAACACAAGTATCAGGAAAGGCTACACCATCGCGTGCTTGTATAACAGGCGACATTTTCTCTAAATTAATTTGATGCATAATGCCGTTACCAGCAGGTATTACATCAACGTTTTTAAAAGCGGTTTTCGTCCATTCGATAAAATGAAAACGTTGTTCATTACGGCGATCTTCAATGGCTCGGTTTTTTTCAAATGCTTCACTGTCAAAACCTGGGGCTTCTACCGCGAGTGAATGATCAACAATTAATTGTGTTGGAACAACCGGGTTTACCTTTGCAGGATCACCGCCTTGTTCAGCAATGGCATCTCGAAGACCCGCTAAATCAACTAAAGCTGTTTGGCCTAAAATATCATGACAAACAACACGTGCTGGATACCAAGGAAAATCAAGGTCTTGTTTACCTTCGATAATTTGCTTTAACGCATCGGTTAGCATCGCCGGGGCGCAGCGTCGAACTAATTGCTCTGCGAGTACACGTGAGGTGTAAGGTAATGTTTTATAAGCGTCGGGCTTGATAGTTTCGATAGCTTCTTTGGTGTCAAAAAAATCTATCGTTAGACCATTATTTTTATAACCTGGTAAAGGTTTGCGGTAATCATAATTCATAATTTAGTCCACAGAGTTGAAAAGTATAAAAGCGATACTTTTTCAGTAATTTAATAAATTACAAAGCCCTATCTTTGTTGATAAGGCTTTGTGTCGGTAAATGCTAAGTGCAAATTACCTTTGTGCTATGGGCTGAACTTTGCGTGGCTCTGCACCAATGTAATCTGCAGAAGGTCGAATAATACGGTTATTTGTACGTTGCTCCATCACATGAGCTGCCCAACCTGTTAAACGCGAACAAACGAAAATAGGGGTAAATAGTTTCGTTGGAATACCCATGTAATTATAGGTAGAAGCATGGAAGAAATCGGCATTACAAAATAATTTTTTGGTATCCCACATAAACTCTTCACAAGCCACTGAAATATCGTACAACGAAGTATCACCATTTTCAGCGGCAAGTTTTTCAGACCACGCTTTGATAATAACGTTACGAGGGTCTGATGTGCTGTAAACCGCATGACCAAAGCCCATAATTTTTTCTTTGCGCTCAAGCATACCAGCCATTTTTTCTTTGGCATCAGCAGGTGAAGTAAAGGTTTCAATCATGTCCATTGCCGCTTCATTCGCGCCGCCGTGTAATGGCCCACGCAAGGTACCAATAGCACCAGTAACACATGAGAACATATCAGATAGCGTTGACGCACAAACACGCGCTGTAAAGGTAGAAGCGTTGAATTCATGCTCGGCATATAAAATTAATGATACATCCATCACACGTTCGTGCTGTGCTGACGGGCTTGTACCATTTAGTAAACGTAAAAAGTGGCCACCTAAAGAGGCTTCATCTGACGTACAGTCAATTTCTACGCCGTCATGAGAAAACTTATACCAGTAACACATGATGGCAGGAAATGCTGATAACAAACGGTTAGCGGCACGGTTTTGTTCGCTAAAATCATTTTCAGGCTCTAAGTTACCTAAAAATGAACAACCTGTGCGCATAACATCCATAGGATGAGCTTCTTTTGGAATAAGCTTAAGCACTTCTTTTAACGCTTGCGGTAAATCACGCATAGCAAATAATTCAGTTTTGTATGCTGCTAACTCTTTTTCATTAGGCAGTTCGCCATTGAAGAGTAAATATGCTACTTCTTCAAACGTGGCATTTTCAGCTAAGTCTGCTACATCGTAGCCACAATACGTTAAGCCTGAGCCTGATTTACCTACGGTACATAATGCTGTTTCACCTGCGCTTTGACCACGTAAGCCTGCACCTGTTAATTTTTTCTCTGTCATCATTCTTTCCTCTTGTCCTTTAACCGCAGTTAAGTTGCCGTTAATGGTTAAAATTTAGTTTCTTATTTTGTATATTAATTTTTGCATTTACGTTCGAGCTATAAGCATGAATTACTTGTTTTTACCTTCAGTAAACAAGGCATCAAGTTTTTGCTCATAATCGTGGTAACCCAAGTAATCATACAAATCCATACGAGTTTGCATGTTATCAATTTCTGCTTTTTGGTCACCGTCATTTAGCAAGGTTTTATATACTGACTCAGCAGCCTTGTTCATTGCTCTAAATGCCGATAATGGGTAAAGCACCATGGCACAACCCCACTCACCTAACTGCTCTTTATTCCAAAGCTCAGTTTGACCAAATTCAGTAATATTAGCTAAAACTGGAACATCAAGCGCTTCGGTGAAAGCACGGTAATGTTCTTCAGTTTTTACTGCTTCAGCGAAAATGCCATCAGCACCAGCAGCTACATAGGCTTTTGCGCGTTCGAGTGCCGATTCTAAACCTTCTTGTGCAAAGGCATCGGTTCTTGCCATGATGAAAAAATCTTTATCTGTGCGAGCATCGACAGCAGCTTTAATTCTATCTACCATTTCTTCGGTAGAAACAATTTCTTTGTTTGGACGATGGCCGCAGCGTTTTTGTGCTACTTGGTCTTCAATATGAACCGCAGCTGCGCCAGCTTTTTCCATATCGCGAATAGTTTTTGCAATATTAAATGCCCCACCCCAGCCAGTATCTATATCAACCAATAAAGGTAAAGTTGATGCGCTAGTAATTCGCTGCACATCAGCAATAACATCATTTAATGATGTCATGCCTAAATCAGGTAAACCGTAAGATGCGTTCGCTACACCGCCGCCCGACAAGTAAATAGCTTGATGACCAAGCTCTTCTGCCATCATTGCGCAATAGGCATTAATGGTACCGACAACTTGCAAGGGTTTATTGTTTACTAAAGCTTGGCGAAACTTAGCGCCAGGAGATAATGTATTTGCGGATGTAGACATTATTGAGTCCTTTATTATCAAATTATGTAATGTAAAATAGCGTAGAACCGCTATTGCTGTTGTGCAATTTTGTTTTCAATATTTTTACGTGAAGCGGCAATATGACGCCTCATTAGCATTTCGGCTAATTCGCCGTCTCGGTCGGCAATCGCTTCAATTATTCGAGAGTGTTCATCAAATGCTTTAGTAGCGCGTGGGCTGTTCATACCAAATTGGCAACGATACATACGAACGAGATGATATAGCTGGCCACATAATATGTTGATTAACTGTTGATTATGGCTACCAAGAATAACTTTATAATGAAAGTCTAAATCACCTTCTTCTTGATAGTATGCAATACCATCACGTAAAGCCTTTGCCGTTGCATGTTGCTTAAGCATGGCTCTCATCTCAGAGATCTCAATATCAGTCATATTTTGTGCCGCTTGACGACAAGCCATACCTTCTAGGGCTTCACGCACAATATATATTTCTAAAAGACCTGAGATTGAACATTCGACCACGCGAGAGCCCACGTTAGCTTTACGCTCGATAAGGTGACATTTTTCTAAGCGATTTAAGGCTTCACGAAGGGTTGAACGACTGATTTGAAATTTTTTGGCTAATTCTGGCTCACTAATTTTACTGCCAGCTTGAATATTACCTTCCACAATATCATGCAACATTTGTTCGAAAACTTTATCTGCTGTGGTAACCGCTGCTTGTGAAGTTGGATTATCTAAAGCCATTATTGTCGACACATTGAAGAGTAATGAGCTAATAATAACGTGTTAAATCGATTAGTCAATGCTAGAACCCATTAATTGTCGACAATAAATAAATTAATGAAAGGTTACAGGTTCAATACAGGCTTATCGTTATTTGGCCTTTTTGACCTATATAATTACGCAGAGGAGTTATTAAGAACGGGCTGTAGTAAAATACATTTAAACAACGAATACAAAGCTATTTATCTCACAGCACATTGCAGCAAAACAATGTACTGTCGACAATTTTCATCTTGATAGTTTAGCCAAAAAACCAATAACACACACCAATGGCAGCGGTTATACCGGCGAAATCAGCAATTAAGCCACAAGCTAATGCATGGCGGCTATATCGAATACCCACAGAGCCAAAATATACCGCTAAAACATAAAAAGTAGTTTCTGTTGAGCCTTGCACTATAGAGGCGAGTCGACCAGCGAAAGAGTCGGCGCCATAAGTGTTCATAGTTTCTACCATCATTGCTCGTGCACCAGAGCCACTCAGGGGTTTCATAAATGCAGTGGGTAAAGCATCAACAAAGCGTGTATCACCATTAAAAAATAAAACGACTTGGCGAATTGCATCGACTAAAAAGTCTAAGCTACCGCTTGCTCTAAATACGCCTATTGCACATAGCATAGCGAGTAAATAAGGAATTATTTTGATACTTGTTTCAAAGCCCTGCTTCGCACCTTCTATAAAGCTGTCATAAACATTCACTTTTCGTTTTAAAGCTAATAATAAGAAGCTGATCAGTGTACTAAAAATTAACAAATTGCCCATAAGAGACGACTGCTGTGCCAATAACTGCGCACTTAAAGTACTAAAATAAACCACAATGGCGCTAATGATCGCAATACCCACAGCTAGGTAAAGTAAAATAACTTGTTGATATAATTTTATTTTCTGAACAAATGCTACAGCAAATAAGCCTGCGAGTGTTGAAGCAAAAGTGGCCAATAAAATAGGTATAAAAACATCGGTAGGATTGAGCGCACCTTGTTGAGCGCGATAAATAAATACCGTTACTGGGAATAAAGTGACTGCTGAGGTGTTTAATACCAAGAAAAGAATTTGCGCATCACTAGCGGTTTCTTTTTCAGGGTTTAGTGATTGTAAGTCTTGCATTGCCTTCAAACCAAGCGGCGTTGCTGCATTGTCTAAGCCTAAAAAATTTGCAGACAAATTCATCGTCATTGACCCAATTGCCGGATGACCTTTTGGAACACTAGGCATAAGGCGAGTAAATAAAGGTGAAATAAAATTTGCTAGCTTGTCGATAATGCCCGCATGTTCTGCGATTTTCATCATCCCTAGCCAAAAACTTAGAATACCAATCAACCCAATAGCGATTTCAACCGTGACTTTCGACATACTAAAAATAGTGTTAACAATTTCTTCAAAAATTAACACGTGATCGAATACTAGCCATTGCACCATTGCAGAAATAAAGGCGACAAAGAAAAATCCACTCCAAATACGACTTAACAATTTTTAGCTCTTATAATTTTAGGTTTAATAAAAATATCATGACACACAAGTTCTATACCTACTAGTTTCGCTTTAAACAACAAACAGTAATAAGCTCTTAGAAATGCCGTGCCAGCCTTTTAAAATCAAGCGGTATGCGCACTGAAGCGCTACACCATAACTTATTGTAAATTAATTATAAAAATTAATTTTTGCTTTTATAGTTCTCTGCACTACACTTTAATTTACAGAAAGAATTTAACTTCAATGCTCGCTGTTTTCTTGTTTTATTTTTCTTTATACGCTTGTTAAGAACGAAGAAACTTACAATGTTTTATTAGCGCAGGCTCAACGAATTGAGCCACCCCCTGGGCCCAAAACTAGCAGTAGTTTTGGGCATTTTTTTATCTCAATTAATCTAAAAGTGTTTGTGGAAATAAACGATGGAAATTTTCACTTGATTGTTTCGCTATTTCAGCAACAGATGTACCACGAATACTTGCTAGGTGTTTAGCAACTTCAACAACGTAAGCAGGTTGATTTTGTTTACCGCGGTGTGGCACAGGTGCTAAATAAGGGGAATCAGTTTCAATTAAAAATCTGTCTGCAGGCACTTTTTTAGCGACTTCTCTCAGCGCAGCTGCATTTTTAAAGGTAACAATTCCAGAAAAAGAAATATAAAAACCCATGGCTATTGCTTGCTCTGCCATCTCCCAGCTTTCAGTAAAGCAATGTAAAATACCACCAACCTTCTCCGCATTTTCGGCTCTTAATATAGCTAAAGTATCTTCTTGAGCATCGCGAGTATGAATAATTAAAGGCTTATTTAATTGATTTGCAACTCGCACGTGCTTTTTAAATGAGTCTAACTGTACGGGTTTAGTTTCAGGCGCGTAAAAATAATCGAGCCCTGTTTCACCAATAGCAATAACGCGAGGATGATCAGCAAGCGTGCTTAATTGTTCAGGATTTATTTCATCTTCCTGATTCAGTGGATGCGCACCACAGGTTAACCAAACATTATCGTATTTAGCCGTTTGCTCAGCCATAGCAGGAAAGTCTTGCAAGGTAACACTAACGCATAATAAAGTATTTACTTGTTCAGCAAGTGCAGCTTCAATAACATTATCTAAATTATTGTCAAACTCTTCGAGCTTTAATCGATCTAAATGACAATGGGAATCTATAAACACGAGATACTCCGCACGATTGTGCTTTTGTTAATATGGGAATAGTTACTCATAATAAAATGAGTAATATGAGAATAAAATTAATATGTGAGTTCAGCGATGAAAAACTACATAGATAATGTCGGTTCAGCTGAATTAAGTAATCGACCAATCGATTTATCGATTTGATTACGTATATTGTCTGGGTCTTCAACAAAACTGACGCCAATACCTGCTGGTGTGCCATTTTGTGCACCTATAGGTGTTATCCAAGAGACTTTACCTTTAAGTTCAGAAGACTCTAACGAATCAGGCAATGTAACTGATAGCTGAATATCTGTACCTAACTCAAATTGTTCAGTCGTTCTAACGAATAAACCACCATTTTTCATAAATGGCATATATGACTGGTATAAATCCCGATCTGAAATAAATTCAAGCGTGATATTTTCCAAAATTATTCCTCTACTGTTTGCGCATTATTTTGTACAACAAGGCTAATATCTGCAAGTAGCTTTTCACTCAGAAACTGTTTATTAACTTGCACTACTGTTTTTAGTTTAGCATTTGCTTGTAGTAGTAAATTATATATATCCCATAATTGTTGCTTGTTAATTACAGCAACATGTTTATTTTCACCTACAACAGTTGGCCATGCATATTGATTACGCATCAAGTTAACAATTACTTTTTCTAACCATCGATAACCATATTGATATTCAGTCAATGTCTTGAGTATATCTTCACGATATTCAAGACTAGTTAAATATTGATTGACCTTATCACGAAATGCTACAAATGCAACGGCGGTCTCTTCGTTTGATAATTCAGTTAAATGACTAAGGTTTACAAAGGGATCATCCCCCTGCTGACCAAATTCAGCCAAAAGCGCCTTGCCAACCGGAGGCCGAATTTCAAACTCATGACAGCGACTGATAATTGTCGGCAATAATAAATCACTGTTATGCGTAGTTAAGATGATAAAGCTATTGGTTGTTGGCTCTTCAAGTGTTTTTAACAGCGCATTCGCAGCTGATATAGTCATAGTGTCAGCTTGATTCACCAACGCTGTTTTCATAAAGCCAATATGGGCTGTTTTTTCAAAGAAATAACTGAGGTCACGAATTAACTCTACACCAATATTTTTCTTATCTGAAATAATAGTAAGGTGATCAGGGTAGCTGTTTTTTGCAAATAATTTACATGTTTTACATTGGCCACAAGGCTCTAAAATAAAAGGCGCTTGTTGTGAATCACTTGAATTATTATTCTCAACTTCGTTGCTATTACCTTCACCACTTACATGATTTAACTTAACATTTTGACATAACAACACATTTATAAGCCACTGGGCTATTTCTTCTTGACCAGCTCCTTCAACACCCGAAAACAATAACGCATGCGGAAGTTTATTATCGCGAAGTTGACGCGATAATTGTTGCTGAATAGTCACTAACCAAGTTTTCATTTATTACCTTAAAATAACTTTTGCACTATCTGTAAATGGCTTTCAATATGTCATCAAACTTTCTATTGAATGCTTTGAGCTTTATTTTTACACCTGCGTACTTTATTCAACTAGGCAATAACAACTGAGTGTAAATAACCTGAACTCTGGATAAGCAGCACTTGCTCAATGCTCCCTTTTAAGCCATTTTCTGCGTTAAAACGTCGATAAATAGCCCGCTATTCATAAACGTTTTGCCTTGGAAATGGCATAAAATGAAGCATTGATAATATCTATTCGTGATGTTCACCTGGCTATAGCATTTACTTTATTACCTAAGCTTTTGGTTCACTTGAGTTTCAAGCACTCATTATCCAGAGTTCAGGTTAAATAAGTCATGATTAACTATGTTTTAAAATTAAAGCGTCAATAACTTTAATAACGTCACTCAACACTGCAGCTTTAGATTGTGAAGCATCGATCACTTCAAAACACTCTGGTTGCTCTTTCGCTTGTGTTAAGTAGCCATTTCTAGCCTTAACCAAGAAATCTAATTTTTCATCTTCTAAACGGTCAAGCCCTTCACCTCGACTCATCACTCTGTTCAAGCCTTCAACAGGGTCTAAGTCTAAAATAATATTCATATCAGGTTTAAAGCCTGCTAATGCTAAATCATTAATTTGCATAATGTTAGCTAAATCAATACCACGAGCATAATGTTGAAAACTAAACGTTGCCGCGTCAAAACGATCTGAAATAACGATTTTTCCTGCTTGTAAGGCTGGCTTTATTTTTTCTTGTATATGCTGTGCTCGCCCGGCACCAAATAACATAAGCTCTGTTGTGTCACACATTTCTGGTGTGGTGGGATCAAGAATAATACTTCTGATTTTTTCCCCAATGTTTGTACCACCAGGCTCTCTTGTTAAAACTACATCTAAACCTTTTTGTGCGATATATTTTTCAACTTCATTAATAACGGTTGTTTTACCAGCGCCATTACTACCATCGAAAACAACCATAAAACCTGTATTCATATCATTCTCTATTGCTATTACTTTTGTATATCTACTGTGTAATTAAAGTTAACTCTACTAGCGCTGATATTTATTCACTGCGCGGTTATGATCAGCAAGGTTAGTGGAAAATATATGTTCTCCGGCGCCATTGCTAACAAAATATAAGTAATCGCTCAATTCAGGGTGTAATGCAGCTTCTAAAGCTTGAGCCCCAGGTAAAGCAATTGGTGTTGGCGGTAACCCTTTTATTTTATAGGTATTATAAGCGGTTTTTTCTCGTAAATGAGCGTATGTTATATCACCTTGGTACCTTTCACCTAAACCATAAATAACCGTAGGATCGGTCTGAAGACGCATACGTTTGTTCAAGCGATTAACAAATACCGATGAAATACGTGGATGTTCAGCATATTTACCACTTTCTTTTTCGATAATTGATGCCATGATCAGCGCTTGATATGCTGACTTATAAGGTAAGTTATCTGCTCTATTTTCCCAATGTTCTGCTAATGCACTTTGCATTTTTTTATGAGCTCTTTTAATAATACTAATATCTGAGGCACCCTGCGTAAAAGCATACGTTTCAGGAAATAACCAACCTTCTGGGTTATCTTGAACAATAGCCAATTTTTTAGCGATGGCGCTAGGTGACAAACCGACGAGTTGGTGACTAATATTTGGGTGTTGTGCCAGCAGAGCTAAAACTTGTTTGAAAGTACTTCCCTCAATAAAAGTAATAGAAAACTGATGTTCTTTGCCTGAGACAACTAAGTTTAATAAAGATAAAATATTGGTTTCAGTTGTTACTTGATAAGTACCTGACTTAATTTTGCTTTGCGTAGGATTAAATTTGGCATAGATGCGTAACCAAAAATCATTGTCTAGCCATTGTTTATTAACCAATTGCTTTGAAAAAGCATTAAAAGAAGTGCCCGATTTAAGGGTAATAAACTCACTTTGTACTAAGTTTAAAGGCTGCTGTACTTTTTTTTCAGCTATCAGCATAACAACTATCACAGCAATAATGCTAAGTAATACTGAAACCGCTAAAGTCAGAAGTGTTTTTTTAAACATATTTTGTAAACTTTTAATAATTCATGCACTGAGTTTGTATGTTTCTAACCAATGATGTATCTAATTGACGGTCATTAAAAACCTTTACCGGCACTATACCTAAAATAGCGTTGCTTATAAACATGGCTTCAATATTATTCAACGTTTCTATATCGTAATTAGCAGGCATAATTTCGGGATAATTTAATAAAATTTTATCGCGCATTAAACCTGCAACGCCAGCGGTTGATAAAGTCGGCGTTTGCCATTGGCCTGCTTTTAACCAAAAAACATTAGCACTGCAACACTCAATAATATTGTTATTGATATCACAGGCAAGTAAATCATCTTCAGGGCGTTTATCGAGCTCAGCTCTTAACATAACTTGTTCTAAGCGATTTAAATGTTTTAAACCGGCAAGCATTGGATTAATACCTAGCTTTTGCTCGCTTATGCCAACAGTTATTCCTTCTTTTTGCCATTGGGCATAGTACTTTGGGTAATCGTGAAAAGAAACAATCACTTTAGCTTGTTCAACACCTATACGTGAATAGCCGCGGCCACCACTGCCACAGGTAACAATAACTTTTATAACGCCAATTGAAATCCCAGCACTTAAGTTAGTTATAGTAACTTTTAATGTGGCTAGATCGAAACTAGGTAACCCAAGTTGCCTACTTTGCTCTAGTAAACGATTAAGGTGTTGGGGCAACATAGCTACTGCACCATTGATAACTAGAGCAGTAGTAAAGCAACCATCACCATAAGCTAAACCTCGGTCGCTAATTGAGATCGTATCAGCAAGTTGTCCATCTACAAAACTTAACGCTACGCTTGCCTTTGTTGTCATAATAGTCGCCATAAAAAAGCCTGAACACTAAGTATTCAGGCTTAAGCATTTGAATTCAAGTAGTTTTAACGAATAGTAGTCATATAGTTAAATTAAAGCGACTATGGCATTTAAATTAACTAAAGCTTCTTAAATATTAATGATCCGTTTGTGCCGCCAAAACCAAACGAGTTACACAAAACGTAGTCTAAATTAACATCACGCGCTGTATGAGCAATATAATCAAGATCACACCCTTCATCAGGGTTATCTAAATTAATTGTTGGTGGCACCATATTGTTCACTAATGCTTGAATACTAAAAATAGCTTCAACAGCACCGGCAGCACCTAATAAGTGGCCGGTCATAGATTTAGTTGAACCGACTAATACGTCATAAGCTGAAGTGCCAAATACTGATTTAACCGCATTGGTTTCCGCAATATCGCCGGCAGGTGTAGAAGTACCATGGGCATTGATATAACCAATTTTAGTAAGATCGACTTTGGCATCATTAATAGCATTTTTCATCGCTAATGCAGCACCAGCACCATCAGCAGGTGGAGAAGTCATGTGGTATGCATCGCCGCTCATGCCAAAACCTGCAAGTTCTGCATAAATTTTGGCACCACGTGCTTTTGCATGTTCATACTCTTCTAAAACAAGTACTCCAGCACCGTCACCTAAAACGAAACCGTCGCGGTCTTTGTCCCAAGGACGAGACGCTTGCTGAGGAGCATCGTTACGTGTTGACATTGCACGAGCAGCACCAAAACCGCCCATGCCCATCGTAGTAGAAGCCTTTTCAGCACCACCGGCAACCATAGCATCAGCGTCACCGTAAGCAATCATACGTGCTGCATGGCCGATATTGTGAACACCACTAGTACAGGCAGTAACGATTGAAATATTTGGACCTTTCATACCAAACATAATTGATAAATGACCAGAGATCATATTAATAATGGTAGACGGTACAAAGAACGGAGATAGTTTACGCGGTCCATTATTTAAAAGTTTAGTATGATTTTCTTCAATTAAGCCCAAACCGCCGATACCTGAGCCTATTGCAACACCAACTCGCTGAGCATTAGCTTCATTTACCTCTAAACCAGAGTCCTTGATAGCTTGCACACCTGCTGCAACGCCGTATTGAATAAATAAATCCATTTTTTTGGCTTCTTTACGAGCCATGTAGTCTTGCGCATCAAAATCTTTAACTAAACCTGCAAAACGCGTTGGATACTCTGAAGTATCAAAATGCGTAATGTTAGAAATACCACTTTTACCAAGTAGTAAGTTTTGCCAAGTTGATTCAGGGCTATTGCCTAAAGGGCTAAGCATGCCAAGACCGGTAACTACAACGCGTCTCATGAGATGTGCTGCCTCCGAAAGAGTAGAATATGAATGGGTGTATATCTTATTGCTCAAAATCAAAGTGGTTGATTTTGAATTGGGTATAAATATTTTTCAAACGGTAAAAACAATTCAGGCGGTAATTAAACCGCCTGAAATCATTACACTCGCTTAATATTACTGGTTAGCAGTAACGTAATCGATTGCAGCTTGAACTGTTGTAATTTTCTCAGCTTCTTCATCTGGAATTTCAGTATCAAATTCTTCTTCTAACGCCATTACTAATTCAACAGTGTCTAAAGAGTCTGCACCTAAGTCATCAACAAAAGAAGCTTCAACTTTTACTTCGTCTTCGCTTACACCAAGTTGCTCAATAGTAATTTTTTTAACGCGTTCTTCAATAGTACTCATTTTTTTTCCTTTACTAGAAAATACAATATTTCAATATTGTGTGTAGTTTATTCGTCAAAAGCCAACCATGCAAGCTTCTAATTTTACTTTTTTGCTGGTCAAACCTGTTAACTGTTTATAATTCATTCAAATTTAACAAAGAGTAGCCGATAAGCAAACCTGTGTTAAACCATGTACATGCCGCCATTTACGTGCAATGTTTCGCCCGTAATGTACGCTGCAGAATCAGATGCTAAGAAAGCAACAGCGTTAGCAATTTCTTCAGGCTTACCTAAACGGTTTGCCGGGACTTGAGCAAAAATGCCTTCTTTTTGCTCATCAGTCAATGTTTGTGTCATGTCTGTATCAATAAAACCTGGTGAAACAGTATTAACGGTAATGCCTCGAGAAGCAACCTCGCGAGCCAATGACTTAGTAAAACCAATTAATCCAGCTTTAGCTGTAGCATAGTTTACTTGGCCAGCGTTGCCCATAGTACCAACGACTGAGCCAATATTAATAATACGACCGTTGCGTTTTTTCATCATCGCACGTAATACAGCTTTACTGATTTTGAATACTGATGTTAGGTTGGTATCAATAATATCATCCCATTCATCATCTTTCATGCGCATCATTAAATTATCACGCGTAATACCGGCATTATTAACTAAAACATCAACCGAGCCATGCTTCTCTTTGATTAAGTCAAACATAGCGCTAATTGAAGCGTCGTCAGTAACATTTAACACTAAACCTTGCCCTTCGCCCAAGTAATCGCTGATATTAGCCGCACCATGCTCTGATGTTGCCGTACCTATAACGGTACCACCAAGTGCTTTAAGCTGTGAAGCAATAGCTTTACCAATACCACGACTAGCACCTGTTACTAAAATAACTTTACCTTCTAATGAAAACATATAATTTTACTCTACTGATTCTAATGCTTTAGTTAACGATATCTTGTCGTTAACAGATTGACAACTAATGGTTTTATCAATGCGTTTAAGCAAGCCTTGTAATACTTTGCCTGGCCCTGCCTCAATCGCGGTATCAATACCTTGTTGCGCTAAATACTGAATAGTTTCAGTCCAACGCACTGGACTGTATAATTGTTTAATAAGTGCTGCTTTAATTGCATCAACTGAAGACTCGGTTTTAACGTCAACATTATTGATCACAGGTATGTTAGGCACATTAAAAGTAACATTGTTAAACTCTTCTGCTAACTTGTCGGCTGCATCTTTCATTAAAGCACAATGTGACGGAACACTTACCGGTAAAGGAAGCACACGCTTTGCGCCAGCTTCTTTACATAAAACACCTGCGCGAGCTACTGCATCTTTATGACCAGCAATAACAACTTGACCTGGAGAGTTGAAGTTAACTGCTGAAACTACATCGTTATCCGCGGCTTGTTCACAAGCACTAATAATAATGTCATCATCTAAACCAATAACAGCCGCCATTGCTCCCACACCTTCTGGTACTGAAGCTTGCATAAATTCGCCTCGTTTTTCTACCAATTTCACGGCATCTGCAAGTGATAGAACACCTGCACAAACTAATGCAGAATATTCACCTAAACTATGACCTGCTAGCACTTTAGGCGAAGCAGAAGAAGATGCATGCCATAAACGCCATATTGCAACACTTGCCGTTAATAACGCGGGTTGTGTAAAGTTAGTTTGATTTAACTTTTCAACCGGACCATCTTGAACCAATTGCCATAAGTTGTACCCTAAAGCTTCAGATGCTTCAGAAAAAGTACTTTGCACTACTTCATGATCCGCAAAATCAGCTAACATAGCTAAAGATTGTGACCCTTGACCTGGAAAGACAAACGCTAAATTATTTTGCATTATTTGACCTAATTAAATTTGATTTACCACTTTAACAACATAAACCATGATCCGATCTATGCCGATGTAATTTTTTAAGCTGTATTTACCTATAATTGACTTAGATAATACTGAGCTTGCAACTTATTTATGACATAAGCTTTTTTCAAGCTTGTCTTTAATTTTAGTTGGTACTTGTCGTTCAATCTCAGTAATGGCTTCAACAATAGCAGTATAAAAAGCCGTTATATTTGCATTACCATGACTTTTCACCACAATACCGCGCAATCCTATCAAACTTGCACCGTTATACTGGTCGGGGTTCATGGGTTTAAAGAGTTTTTTTAAGGGACCAGACAATATTTTGCCCATTATTTGAGCTAAAAAGTGCTTTTTGATGATTTCTTGCAGTTGTGTGTAGACCATTCTTGCCACACCTTCACAGGTTTTCAACGCAACATTACCAACAAAGCCATCACAAACAATTACATCAGCTTTATTGGTGAAAATATCATTCCCTTCAATAAAGCCAATATAGTTAATATCATCATTTGCCATTAAGTAACTGGCAGTTTGTTTAATATGATCACTACCTTTATTGTCTTCCTCGCCCATATTCAATAACGCTACTTTTGGGTTTTCAATACCATCGACTTCTTTTGCCATTACCGACCCCATAATCGCAAATTGATATAGAACACTTGAATCACAAAAAACATTTGCGCCCAAATCCAGCATAAATACATGTTGATCAGATTTATTACTCGGTAATGCAGAGATTAATGCCGGTCGTTCAACACCCGGTAAGGTTTTTAAGACAAAGTGGGCCATTGAAAAAAGTGCCCCCGTGTTACCGGCGCTTACACAAGCTTGCGCTTGATCTTCATTTACAAGATCGAGTGTTTTACGCATAGAAGATTGCTTTTTGTTGCGTAAGGCGAAAATAGGTTTGTCATCCATCTCAACAACTTGAGTAGTAGGAACAACGGTTATTCTAGGATGAGGGTAATAATTTTTTTTTGAAAGCGTTTCAACAATGACAGTTTCGTCACCGCATAATAATAAGTGCAGATTGGGGTGGTTTTCTATTGCGAGCATTGCCGCAGGAAGTGTTACGTGGGGGCCTTGGTCGCCCCCCATAACATCTAACGCTATGGTTAGATTAATCAAGGTAATCGTTACAGATTACTTATTGATTACTTTAACACCTTTGTAAAAGCCATCAGCTGTTACATGGTGACGACGGTGAGTTTCACCAGATACTGGATCTGTTGATAAATGCGTTGTCGTTATTGCGTCATGTGAACGGCGCATGCCACGTCTTGAACGAGACTTTTTGCTCTTTTGAACTGCCATTGCCTACTCCTAAAATCGGTTATTAGCTAAGTTTAACTATTTAATTTTCTTTAATATATCAAATGGATTTGGTTTTTCTAGCTCTTCACGCAACTCCCCCCAAACACTATCAGATGGAGCCTGACAATCTTTAATTGGATGCCTTGGAATTAGTGGAATCTCGAGTAAAAACTCATCTTCTACTAACTCTCGCAAGTTAACTTCACCATTTTCATCTAATTCAATTGCGTCATAATATGACGGCAACTCCGCTGCGGCTTCAGCGTTTTTCACTGGACTAAAAGTAAAATCTACTTCTAATACCAAATCAAACTCTTCAGTACATCGCTGACAAGTTAATGCAACCGTTGCCGATGAGCTGCCTGATATTACTACCAAACCCACTTCATCCACACTAAAATTAGCACTCACTTGTACTTGCTCACTTTGTGCATCACACACAGCAAGCAATCTATTCATCCCAGATACTTCAAAGTATCCTTCACACACTAACTTTCGCTGTGCGCTTCTAGATGGGTCTATCGTTATCGGGAGTTTAAGATTCTTCATAAGGCGCGCATAATAAAGTGCCTATCGGCCTGTGTCAAAAGAAAAATAGCTAAATTTGTTTAAAAACTCAAGATAGTCCATATATTAACAATAATCTGATTATATTTTGAGTGATATTAATGAAAAAACTTGTTTTAGGCTCCACATCCCCTTTTCGTAAAGAAATTTTAGCTAAACTCAACATTCCCTTTACCTGTGCAAAACCCAATGTAGACGAAACAGCATTAGAAAATGAAACGCCAGTTGCTTTAGTGCAACGTTTAGCGATTGAAAAAGCAAAAGCCGTGGCAGACGAATACCCAGATGCATTAATTATTGGCTCTGATCAAGTAGCGATGTGCGATGGCGAAATTTTAGGAAAACCCCACACATTTGAAAATGGCGTTAAACAATTACAAAAGTTCAGCAACAAAACTGTGGCCTTTTATACAGGCTTATGTGTATATGATAGCGGTTTAGACTTTACAACAGCATTAATAGAACCTTTCTTAGTTCACTTTAATGAATTATCACTTAGCGACATTGAAAATTATTTACACGCTGAAAAACCCTATAATTGTGCCGGTAGCTTTAAAAGTGAAGGTTTAGGTATTTGTTTATTTAAAAAGCTCGAGGGTGACGATCCAAATAGCTTAATTGGATTGCCGCTAATCAAACTTGTTGAGTTATTAAAGCAGCATGGTGTTGATGTACTCGCTGAACAATCATAAATAATATAAAGACAGGTTTCCTACTCTAATTTGTCTTTACCGCTAATATAGCGTTTAATCATTAAAATAATTTATTTTCGAAAAGTAATAAATTTAAAATTCATTTTTATATTTATTACTTTTCACTTGAATTACTAATATTTCGCTCCATAACAATAATTGAAGACAATTAATTAATCCTTTTTAGAGTAGTCAACATGTTTAAACTGTTTTTCATTTTATCGATAGTCATTGCATCTGCGTCAGCAAATGCGATAGAGACAGTATCGTTAAGTGATGCAAGTTTTAATGTACCTACTATAGTAGAATCTGAAAATATCATTAATGATGATTTTGATAACTCAGCTTTATTCATCGAAATTATCGTTCAGCCCTATTTATATAGTCAAGCCAGCTTACAGTACTCAAATCCTGATATTAAACGCCCCACCTATCATAACTTTCAATCTAGAGCTCCACCAGAATTTACTTGCTCATAAAAATTACCCAATAACATAACGTTGTTTACGCTATCTAATAGCAAAATAAGTTTGATTTTAGGTAATAACATATCTCAGTAACTAGCCTTGTGCGTAAATAAAAGCAGCGATGGCGCTTAATAAGTTATTGATGAGTAAAAGTCCAAGTGATGAAAAATATAAATCATTATTTGATGAGTAAATAAAGTTTAGTTTTTAAAAAGCATATTTCTATTCTCTTTAACAACATATGCTTTTAGAAGTTTTGAGGTCGTTATGAAAAAATTACACTTAGTTAACCTAGCAGCAACTGACAATATTATTACCCCCGAGCAGTTTGAGGAAATTAATTTAGCATCACCTGCAGTAAAAATATTTACAGATTTTAAAGATCATAAAGCATTGATGATCGAGGGAGATACTCAAGCAGTAACCGCGTTAGAGTTAATGTTAAAAACACACGTTAGAATGAATATTGTCGTATCTCAAGATAATGACTTTATTGGCATCATTAGTACTAATGAATTATCAGAGCAGCACATTGTTGCCAAGTTATCTAAAGGCATCAAGCGCGAAGATATTTTAGTAAAAGATTTAATGATCCCAAAATCTGATTTTCACGCTTTTGATTACAGTGAACTGTTAAGTGCTTCGGTAAGTGATGTTGTTTCAACATTAGAAAACTATCAGTTAAGACATTGTTTAGTGTTAGACCAAGAAAGTCACCATATTCGAGGGGTTATTTCTTCAAGTGATATAGCCAGAAAACTGCATATGAGCTTAGATTTAAATATTGCACAATCATTTGGTTCGATTTATGACGTTGTACATCAAAAAGCAAGTTCAATGTAACTAAGAAAAATATCAGCTCTCAACATTTGAGTTGTATATTAGAAAAAAGCTCAGTCAATGGATAATATAAAAATCCAATGACTGAGCTTTTTTTGTTTTCACGCGGTATAAATAAGTTATGCCACATGTTAAATTTTATAAATTAAACACGCTTAAGTTGATTGGACATCTGCTTTAGTTAATTTTTTTAATAATTTTTCTAATGATGGCTCTAAAGGCGCTTCCACTTTTATTCGTTCATTACTCAAAGGATGAGTAAATTCAATACTAGCCGCATGTAAAAATAAACGTTTTAAACCAAGGCTTTTCATTTCTACATCAAAATCCTCATGGCCATACTTTGCGTCACAGGCAATAGAATGCCCTTTAGTTTGACAATGAACACGAATTTGATGTGTACGCCCTGTTACAGGGAAAGCTCTTACAAGCGTGGCATTTTTGTAATGCTGAAGTACTTTAAAGCGGGTTTCAGACTCTTTACCGTTGATGTTGTCAACAACAACAACTCGTTCGCCTGATTTTAAGTCATTTTTCTTTAAACCTTCAGTAACACGGGTTAATTTAGTTGACCAGCGACCTTTAACTAAGGCGTGATAGAACTTTTGTACCGTTTTATTTCTCAATTGCTCATGCAAATGTCGTAATGCTGAACGCTTCTTTGCTACAACTAAACAACCAGAAGTATCTCTATCCAGTCGATGTACAAGTTCAAGCATACGCGCATCAGGTCGTAATGCTCTTAAAGCTTCAATTAAACCAAAACTTAAACCACTGCCACCATGAACTGCCATACCAGAAGGTTTGTTAATTACAATTAAACGTTCATCTTCAAACAATATCTGTTTTTCTAAATTAGCCACAACATTTAGTTGCGTAGATACTGTATTGGTATTTTCAGAAACACGAATGGGTGCAACACGAATAATATCTTCATCAACAAGCTTATATTCAGGCTTAGTGCGTTTTTTGTTCACCCGTATTTCGCCTTTACGCAATAAACGATAAAGCATGCTCTTTGGCACACCTTTGAGGGTTTTTACTAAAAAGTTGTCAATGCGTTGACCGGCATCTTCGCTGTCTACAGTAATAAATCTAACTTGGGGTTTTGGGCTGTCTGTCATATCTGTTTTACTAAGAACCATAATGCTACGCAGTTTAACATGTTTTTTTCTAATTACAGGCAATTTAAACGAGGATTTTATTGCCTTATCTATAAATAAAGTGTGATAATAGGATGGTTACCGCTATATTTAAGCCGTAACAAGTAAAAAGGATGCTTTAAGCGAGACGTAAGAGGCAAATATGCGGCCACATTAGTGTTAGATAATGTTATAAAACTTCATTGTCGAGATACTAAAAGTAAGGCCTATTGTGAATTTGACGCGTGTAACTTGTCAATAACAACACATAAACATATTGTCCCGCGCAATAAAGCAATTATGTAATTAAACAGAAAAATAAGTCACATTTCCAATCGTTAAACATTAGAAAACACGATAAAAATATCGAACTAACATTAACGAGGCACTTTTTTCTGTTGCGCACAGCACACAGGCTGGGCACATAAAGAATCAATTTTACTGTGGTGTTTATCATCTCAGTTATTAAAACAATCAGAATTTTTAACAGCTTGCTGCGTAATATGGCGTAGTAAGATTGACACCCGTGAGGCTGACAAGTTGCTGTTACCATAGCGATAGATGACTTTGTGTTCTAAGCAATGGTGTGTTGTGACTAAAAATGAGTCACACAAACTATGAAACGTATGTTAATTAATGCTACACAATCTGAAGAATTGCGTGTAGCACTTGTCGATGGTCAACAACTTTACGATTTAGATATCGAAAGCCCTGGTCATGAACAAAAAAAATCAAATATTTATAAAGCTAAAATCACCCGTATAGAACCTTCTTTAGAAGCTGCGTTTGTTGATTACGGTGCAGACCGCCACGGTTTCTTACCTATGAAAGAAATCGCTCGTGAATACTTCCCTAAAGGATACAGCTTTCAAGGTCGTCCTAATATCAAAGAAGTACTACGTGAAGGCCAAGAAGTTATTGTACAAATTGATAAAGAAGAGCGTGGCCAAAAAGGCGCAGCGTTAACGACCTTTATCAGCCTTGCCGGTAGCTATTTGGTACTTATGCCAAATAACCCTCGTGCTGGTGGTATTTCTCGCCGTATCGAAGGTGATGAACGTACCGACCTTAAAGCATCATTAAGCAAACTTACACTTCCTAAAGGCATGGGCTTAATTGTTCGTACCGCTGGTGTGGGCAAAGAATATGAAGAGCTTGAATGGGATTTAAACGTTTTAACTCATCATTGGAATGCAATTTCAGAAGCAGCTGCTAGTCGCCCTGCGCCATTTTTAATTCATCAAGAAACTAACGTTATTTTACGTGCTATTCGCGATTATTTACGTCGTGATATTGGTGAAGTCTTGATTGATCGCCCGAAAATCTTTGAAAGCGTTAAAAAGCATATTGAAATTGTTCGTCCTGACTTTTTAAGTAAAGTTAAACTGTATAACAATGACGTACCGCTATTTACTCATTACCAAATAGAAACACAAATAGAAACAGCCTTTCAACGTGAAGTGCGCCTACCTTCTGGTGGTTCAATTGTTATTGACCCTACAGAAGCGTTAACCTCTATTGATATTAACTCTGCCCGTGCAACGAAAGGTGGAGATATAGAAGAAACCGCATTTAATACCAACTTAGAAGCCGCAGAAGAAATTGCTCGCCAATTACGCTTGCGCGATTTAGGTGGTTTAGTGGTTATCGATTTTATCGACATGACCCCTGTTCGTCATCAACGTGAAGTTGAAAATAGAATGCGTGATGCGGTTAAACAAGACAGAGCACGTATCCAACTTGGCCGTATTTCTCGCTTTGGTTTACTAGAAATGTCACGCCAACGCCTTCGTCCTTCGATTGGTGAAACTAGCCAAGGTGTATGTCCTCGTTGTAACGGTACAGGTCATGTTCGTGGTGTAGAGTCTTTAGCATTATCAGTGTTACGTTTAATGGAAGAAGAAGCCATTAAAGACAATACACAGCAAGTACAAGCGCAAGTTCCTGTACCTGTTGCCACGTATTTATTAAACGAAAAACGTCGCTCGGTCTTTCATGTTGAGAAACATCATAATGTGAAAATATTGATCATCCCTAACCCAAATATGGTAACGCCTCAATATGAAGTTATCCGGGTAAGAAAAGACGAAGGTATTGAAGAAGCTAGCTACGATATGGCAATTAAACAAGCCGTACCTGAAGAAGCAGTTATGCCTAAGTTCGATAAAGAAGTAAGTAAACGCGACGAACCTCTATTACAAGGCATGTCATCACCTAAGCAAGCCCCTAAAAAGGTAGAGCCAGCTCCTGTTGTCGCACAAAAAGCACCAGAAAAAAGTTTGCTTACTGTTGCTATTGACTGGGTTAAGTCACTTTTTGCTGCTGAAGAAGTAGTAAAACCTGCACCAAAAGCTTCAGAGCAAACCAATACTAGAAATAGCGAACGTCGTCCGCAACGTAGTCGCCAAGGTCAACGCAGAAATAATCGCAACGACTCTCGCAATGACAATCGCAACGACAAACGTAAAAATCAACCGGCTACAGCTGATAACACAGCAAAGAAAAATAGCAATGTAAATACTGCACCTGCTAAGCCTCAAAAGGAACGTGTTCAAAAACCTAAAGAGGAAAAAGTTGCTGAACGTCGTCAACGCCGTAACAACCGTAAAAAGGTTCGTGTTGGTAGCAATGATAAAGTCAATGCAACTACTGAAACTGCAAAAGTTGAAGCTAAAATGGTTAAAACCAATACAGCCGAAGCTAAGGTTACTGAAAGTACTAAGCTTGCAGAAAGCACTGTCAATTCAACCGCTGTTGAAGCGTCAGCAACTGTTAATACAAATTCAGTTGAAACAGCCGCGAACAATAAAGATGAGCAACGCCCTAGAAGCAGACGCTCACCTCGCCATATGCGTGCTCACGGTCAACGTCGTAGACAAAACGCTGAAGTTAAAGATGGCAGTGAAATTACTGAAGATCCAGTAACTGCACGTTATCCTGAGCAAGAAGTCGCTTCTGCTAATAACAAAGATGATGCTAACAACAGTCAAGATGTGACTGAATCAGCACCAACAGTTGAGCAAGTTCAAAAAGTTCATGCTGATGCACTAACTGACGTTATTAATGACCCTAAAAATGAAGTTCAACAAAACTTACCTTTTGACGAACCTAATATTGCAGAAGCTAAAGTCGAAGAAGCTAAAGCTGAAGAGACTAAAACTGAAGTAGCTACAGTAAAAGCAGCAACACCTGTAGAAGAAGTTACTACTTCAGCTGAAACAGTTGTTTCTGAAGAGAAGCAATCAGTTGCTAGTGAAACTAAAACTCAAGTAACTGTTACAGATAATGATTTAGTGGACACTTCAACCGAAACGGTAACAACAGCTGAACAGGAACAGTCAACTACTGTAGAAGCAACTTCAGATGAAGCTAAAGTAGAAGATTCAGTAAAAGCAGAACCAGAGGTTGTTGTAGAGAAAGCTGTAACTGTTGATGAAAAGCCTAAAAAAGTACGCGCTAAAGTTAAAAACATTAAACGTCAAGTTAAGGCTTCAGCCAATAAGCCTGGCGGTAAGGCTTCAGCACCTATGACAAAACCGGAAACCGTAACATCTAGTGGTGTTATTCCTCGTGACTTTGTTGCTGCAGAACACAGAACAAGCCATCTAACATCAGGTAAAACTGCGCTTGTTGCTAATGTTACTAGCAGAAATTCAGCTGGTCCAACTAAACCAACTCTAGTTTAATCGCTTAGCTATTCAAGCCTTAACTCTTCAAGGAATCCCTTGAAGAGTTAAAATATAAAAAGCCAATTGC
>NZ_BAAJLU010000028.1:0-24918 GCF_057550865.1 Colwellia sp. NW0002-52-1
GACCTAATTTATTCAGATATTAAAGTATTGTCTATCAGTTTATAAAAGTCGCATAATAGAGGCATATTAGCCATTAATACGACATTTTACGGTTTTATTGATTAAGCAATATTTATATTGGCTGATAAATTCGTTATTTTTGTTGCAAAAACAGCGCAAAGAAAAAGTTTAAAAAATAATATTGGGGTTATCTGTTTGAGTAAAAAATTAATTAAGTCGGGACTAATTGTCAGTGCAATGACATTAATTTCTCGAGTTCTTGGCTTAGTAAGAGATATTGTTATAGCTAATATTATGGGCGCGTCAGCTTCGGCTGATGTTTTCTTTTTTGCAAATAAAATACCAAACTTCTTTCGGAGACTCTTCGCTGAGGGTGCCTTTGCTCAAGCTTTTGTGCCCGTATTAAGCGAATATCACACGCTAGATGAAGAGCATACAACTAACGAAACACGAAAGCTGATTGCTCAAGTGTCAGGAACGTTAGGTGTTATTATCACTTTAGTCACTTTATTTGGCATGATCGCATCACCGTTAATTGTGGCTTTATTTGGCTTTGGTTGGTTTTTAGACTGGCTAAATGACGGACCCGCAAGTGATAAGTTTGATTTAGCCAGCACCTTACTAAAAATTACTTTTCCGTATTTATGGTTTGTTAGTTTTACCGCTCTTTCAGGTGCTATATTAAATACTTATGGCCGTTTTGCTGTTTCTGCTTTTACACCGGTATTATTAAACGTTGGTATTATAACGTGCGCAATCTACCTTTCACCTAGCATGGAAAATCCAGCTTTCGCGTTGGCTTGGGGAGTATTCTTAGGTGGTTTTATTCAATTCGCTTTTCAGTTACCTTTTCTCTACCGTGCAGGAGCCTTAGTTAAACCTACTTGGTCATGGAATGCTCCTGGTGTTACTAAAATTCGCAAGTTAATTATTCCTGCACTTTTTGGTGTATCGGTTACGCAAATAAACCTTCTGCTCGATACCATTATCGCTAGTATGTTGATCACAGGCTCGATAAGTTGGTTATATTACGCCGATCGTTTATTAGAATTTCCATTAGGTTTATTTGGTATAGGGATAGCAACAGTAATACTACCTAGTTTAGCTAGGCTACATACAAAAAAAGACACGCAAGAGTTTAACGACACGGTAGATTGGGGGCTTAGAATTGTATCGCTATTTGGTTGGCCAGCTTTAGCGGGGTTAATGGTATTAGCCCAGCCGATTATTATGGTGCTGTTTATGCGCGGTGAGTTTACAGAGTTTGAAGTTTTACAGGTGTCGTACGCTTTATTTGCTTATCTCTCTGGCTTATTAAGTTTTATGTTTATTAAAGTATTAGCACCTGGTTTTTATGCGCGCCAAGATACCAAAACACCAGTGAAAATAGCGATTAAAGCTATGGTGGCAAATATGGTTTTTAACTTAATGCTAGCGCCGTTTTTTGGCTATGTTGGTTTAGCGATAGCAACAACGCTATCTGCAACGCTTAATGCCATGATGCTTTACCATGGTTTAAAGTCAGCCAATGTTTTTCAATTATCAGCTAAAACTTGGTGGTTTTTTGCTCGCCTTATCATTGCGGCTGTTGTAATGGCCTTGATTGTGAATTATTTGTCACCAAATTTTAATACTTGGCTTGCATACGACTTTATTATGCAAGTAACACAACTATTAATTTGTATTACATGCGGCGTATTAAGTTATGTCATTTGTTTAATTTTATTAGGTGTTCGACTTTCAGATATTAAAGTGGCACAAAAAAACAACTAATTAGCTTACTGTTTAACTTAAAATAAGTGCCCCTAAGGGCTGATTCTTATGGCTGACTAATATATAATTCAGCGGTTTTTATTCTTTAATGGTTTCGTAAGTAGCTAAGTGCACTTGGCAGTAAGGTTTTATAATTTCATGCAATTAACACGTGGCATTCATAATATGCAAATTAATGACGATATTGATCGTCAAGGTTGCGTGTTAACGATCGGAAATTTTGACGGCGTACATTTAGGTCATCAGCAAGTTATTCTAGCACTAGTTGCCAAGGCCAAAGAGTTAAATTGTGAAGCCGCAGTACTGGTTTTTGAACCACAGCCACAAGAGCTATTTTCTCCTGAAACTGCACCTGCAAGATTATGCCGATTACGTGATAAATATGCCTTATTAAAAAACTTGGGTATAGATAGATTAATTTGTATCAATTTTAATAAGAAATTTGCTAGTCTAACTGCCGAAACATTTATTGAAGAACTGCTAGTTAAACGCTTAGCGATAAAACATTTAATTGTTGGCGATGACTTCCATTTTGGGCAATATCGTCAAGGTGATTTTTCCATGCTTAAAGTGGCAGGCGAAAAATTTAATTTTTCGGTTTCAGATACAGCAAGTCACAAATTAGCAGATTGTAGAGTCAGTAGTACCGCTATAAGACAGTTGTTAGAAAATGATGACTTATGTGGTGCTAAAGCTATGTTAGGGCGTCCTTACTCTATTATTGGTAAAGTGTTTCATGGTGATAAACGTGGCCGCGAAATGGGTTTTCCAACCGCTAACATAAAATTAAAGCGCCGTGTTTCTCCTGTTTCAGGGGTTTATGTGGTGCAAGTTAAAAGCCAGTTTGGTGAACACTTTGGTGTTGCCAATATAGGTTCAAGACCAACGGTTGCTGGTATTAGGCAGCAATTAGAAGTACATATATTTAATTTCGATAATAATTTGTACGGTGCGATCATTGAAGTGGTTATGTTGAAAAAACTACGAAGCGAACAAAAGTTTAGTTCGTTGCCCGCATTGATTGAGCAAATTGGTATCGATACAGAACAAGCTCGCACTTATGTGCAAAATTTATCGACGACTTAACGATATAACCGCTAACGCAGAATTTATAACTAGCGATATATTAAGTAAAAAATATAACACCACACTGAACTAAGCTTTAGTGAGACTATGACAACGGATAATTATTTTAATGACTGATTACAAGCAAACCCTAAATTTGCCCGCTACATCTTTTGCAATGAAAGGTAACATGGCAAATCGTGAACCTAACATGCTAAAAGAATGGGCTGAAAAAGACTTATATGGTCAAATTCGTGCTGCAAAAAAAGGCAAAAAGTCATTTATATTGCATGACGGCCCTCCGTATGCCAATGGTGATATTCATATAGGTCACTCAGTAAATAAAATTTTAAAAGACATTATTGTTAAGTCTAAAACGTTATCAGATTTCAATGCGCCATACGTGCCGGGTTGGGATTGTCATGGTTTACCGATTGAATTAATGGTAGAGAAAAAAGTAGGTAAACCAGGTCATAAAGTTTCTGCTAGCGTTTTTCGTGAAAAATGTCGCGAATATGCTGCAAAGCAAGTTAGCGCTCAGCGTGAAGACTTTAAACGCTTAGGCGTTTTTGCTGATTGGGATAACCCTTATCGCACAATGGATTTTGATACCGAAGCTAATATTATTCGTTCGTTAGGTAAAATCACTGAAAATGGCCATTTACACCAAGGGTTCAAACCTGTGCATTGGTGTACAGATTGTGGCTCTTCTTTAGCCGAGGCTGAAGTAGAGTACAAAGATAAACAGTCACCGGCTATAGATGTAAAATTTACTGTTGTTGATCAAAACGTTGCTGATAAATTTAATCATCCTGAAGATCATGCAGGAGAAGGTCTAGTTTCTGTTGTTATTTGGACAACTACCCCTTGGACACTACCGGCCAACCGTGCCGTGTCAGTGCATGCTGATGTAGAGTATACGTTAGTACAATGTGAAACCGAACAAGGCAAAGAGCGCTTTATTCTAGCCTCTGATTTGGTAACTTCGTGTATGGACCGTTTTGGTATTAGCAAATACCACGCGCTAGGCTTTTGTAAAGGTAGCGATTTAGAGCTTGTAGAACTTAAGCACCCATTTTATGACTTTACTGTGCCGGTGATTTTAGGTGAACACGTAACGACTGATTCGGGTACGGGTTGTGTTCATACAGCCCCTGGACACGGTGTAGAAGATTTTGTTGTTGGTAAGCTTTATAACTTAGAAGTGGCTAACCCTGTTGGCGCAAATGGTGTTTATTTAGAAGATACACCTTTATTTGCTGGGCAACATGTTTTTAAAGCTAATGCTAATGTAGTTGAAACATTAAAAGAGCATGGCACATTGGTACATCATCATGCCCTAGAACATTCTTACCCGCATTGCTGGCGCCATAAAACGCCATTGATTTTCCGTGCTACACCTCAGTGGTTTATCAGCATGGATAATAAAGGTTTACGTCAAGATTCACTAAACGAAATTGAAAAAACACAGTGGATCCCTGACTGGGGACAACGTCGTATTGAATCTATGGTTGAAGGTCGTCCTGATTGGTGTATATCACGTCAACGTACTTGGGGCGTGCCAATGGCATTGTTTATTCATCAAGATACCGGTGCTTTGCATCCTCGCAGTATTGAGTTGATTGAAACCGTTGCCAAGCGTGTTGAAGAGAAAGGCATTCAAGCCTGGTTTGATTTAGAAGCATCAGAGCTTATAGGCGCTGACGCAGAAGAATACGTGAAAGTACCAGATACACTAGATGTTTGGTTTGACTCAGGCACAACACATTATTCTGTTATTAATGCCCGTGAAGAATTCGACGGCATTGCTGACTTGTATCTAGAAGGTTCGGATCAACATCGTGGTTGGTTTATGTCTTCAATGATCTCATCGGTTGCCATGAATGGTAAAGCGCCTTACAAACAAGTGTTAACACATGGCTTTGTTGTTGACGCTAAAGGTCATAAAATGTCTAAATCTTTAGGTAATGTAATTACACCTAAAGAAATTACTAATACCTTAGGTGCTGATATTTTACGCTTATGGACAGCATCGGTAAATTACACACAAGAAATCACTGCTGGCGATGAAATATTTAAGCGCCAAGCTGATGCTTATCGTCGTATTCGTAATACAGCACGCTTTTTATTATCTAACTTAAACGGCTTTGACCCTAAAACAGATTCAATTGCTTTAGAAGATATGGTTGCGCTTGATCGTTGGGTGCTTGATAAAGCTGCTCAACTACAAGCTGACATTATTGCCGCTTACGATGAATATGAATTCCATGTAGTGGTGCATAAGTTAATGAACTTCTGTACGACAGAGCTTGGTGGTTTTTATTTAGATATTATTAAAGACAGACAATATACAGCAAAAGAAGACAGTGTTGCTCGTCGTTCATGTCAAACGGCAATGTACTTAATTGCTGAAGCTATGACACGTTGGATGGCACCTATTTTATCTTTTACTGCACAAGAAATTTGGCAGGCACTACCAACGGCTTCAGGTGAAACACGCGATGAGTTTGTATTCACCGGTGTTTGGTTTGACGGCTTACCTAAAACTTCAACTAACAGTGCGTTAAATAACGATTTCTGGAACGAGCTATTATTAGTGCGCACAGAAGTTAACAAGGCATTAGAAAATGCGCGTAAAGAAAAACAAGTAGGTAAAGCACTTGAAGCTGCAGTAACACTATACGCAACAAGTGAACTTGCCGAAAAGCTTCAGCAATTAGGTGAAGAACTACGTTTTGTATTAATTACTTCTAAAGCGACTGTTAATGTGGTTGAAAGTGCTCCTGAAGGTGTATTAGCCACTGAAGTTGAAGGTTTGTGGTTAAGCGTTGCATCAGCAGAAGGTGTTAAGTGTGATCGTTGTTGGCATGTTACTGAAGATATAGGTCAAAATGAGCAACACCCAGAGCTATGTGGACGATGCATAAGTAACGTCGATGGTGAAGGCGAAGTACGTAAATTCGCTTAAATTTTTTCGAGTTAATGCTAATTAAAATAAAACGTGCAGTGCTTTAAAGAAGTCTGCACGTTTTAGTATTTAATAGCGGGAAGTATTGCGTTTCAAGCGTGAATAATAAAAGTGAAGTTATTGTGTTATGAAAAATTTATTTACCCAAACAGGCCTAAGATGGTGGTGGTTAACTGCTATTTTTTTGATTGCTGATCAAGTAACTAAACAATTAATAGTTAGTAATATGGACTTATATCAATCTATTGATATATTGCCTTTTTTTAATTTAACTTACGTGCATAACCTAGGCGCAGCTTTTAGCTTTTTGGCTGACCAAGGAGGCTGGCAACGGTGGTTTTTCACTGCAATAGCGGCGATTGCAAGTATTGTATTTATTGTTTGGCTTGCAAAAACGCCAAAACAGCAAGTGTTGTTATCAGTAGCATTTGCTTGCATGCTAAGTGGCGCGGTAGGTAATCTTATTGATCGAGTGTTATTTGGTTATGTTATCGACTTTTTAGATTTCTATGGCTTTGGCTATCACTTCCCAGCATTTAATGTTGCAGATTCGATGATTTTTATTGGTGCCGCTTTAATGATTTTTGATTCATTTAAAAATGGTCAGTCAAACGAAAACAAACAAGATATTAACGCTTAAAGAGAATATTAGATGACAAATTTAGTAACAAACGCCTCAGAAATAATTGCCCACATCACCATGAAATTATCAGATGGCTCTGCGGCTGACAGTACAAAAGTAAATAAAAAGCCTGCAAAAATTATTATGGGCGATACCAGTATTTCTCCTGCATTTGAAGCACAATTACTCGGCATGTCGGCTGGTGAAAGTAAAGAGTTTGTTTTGGCTGCAGCTGACGCATTTGGCGAGCCATTACCTGAAAATATTCACTATATGGATATTAGTAAATTTAGCGATGATGCGCCGGCGGTAGTAGGTAACATTATTACTTTTAGTCAACCAGGTGGAGAATTACCCGGCATGATAAAAGACGTTTCAGGGAGTTCAGTGACCATTGACTTTAATCACCCTTTAGCAGGTCAAGACGTTACTTTTGTAATTGACGTAGTCGAAGTACTATAAATAACGAATTTACGCGAGTAAAACAATTTAATAAGTTAAGCAATATTGAGAATGTTATGGAAATTATTTTAGCTAATCCGCGCGGATTTTGTGCAGGGGTTGATAGAGCGATTAGTATCGTTGACCGAGCCTTAGATTTATTTGAAGCACCAATTTATGTTCGTCATGAAGTTGTCCATAACAAATTTGTGGTTAATGGTTTAAAAGATCGCGGCGCCGTTTTTGTTGATGAACTCAATGAAGTACCAGACGATAGTACCGTCATTTTTAGTGCTCATGGCGTGTCTAAATCTGTTCGTAATGAAGCAAAAAATCGTGGCTTAAAAGTGTTCGATGCCACTTGTCCGCTCGTGACTAAAGTACATATGGAAGTATCAAGAACCAGTAGAAAAGATATTGAATGTATTTTAATTGGCCATGCAGGGCACCCTGAAGTTGAAGGGACCATGGGGCAATACGAAAGCACAGAAGGTGGCATTTATTTGGTTGAATCTACCGAAGATGTTGCAACATTAGAAATAAAAAATCCCGAGAAGCTATATTATTGCAGTCAAACAACGCTATCTGTTGATGATACAAGTGATGTTATTGATGCTCTAAGAGAAAAGTTCCCCTTAATTCAAGGCCCTCGTAAAGATGATATTTGCTATGCGACGCAAAATCGTCAAGATGCCGTAAGATCTATTGCGGAGCAAGTTGATTTACTCTTAGTTGTTGGCGCTAAAAATAGCTCAAACTCTAACCGTTTACGCGAACTCGCTGAAAAAATTGGTACCACGTCTTATTTAATTGATACCGCGGCCGATATTAATGTTACATGGTTAGAAGGCGTGAAAAAAATAGGAGTAACAGCAGGGGCTTCGGCACCAGCAATATTGGTTCAACAGGTTATAGAAGCGCTAAAATCCTTTGGTGGACAAGAGGTTATTGAGTATCCTGGCAAAGAAGAAAATACGGTATTTGCGGTGCCGATAGAATTACGCTAGTCTAAGGGAATATTATTTGTGGTTATTGCCTGTATTGACTTTGTGAAATATTAACTTCGTAAAGTCGTTTGTAACCGCAAATTAACGTTGTCGAGTAAAAAGGCAGAAATTAAAGGAACTTACTCGCCATATTTATTAAGGTATGGGTTAATGCAGTTCACAAATGTGATTTTTAACACATATAAGTTACTGTTAAATAAGAAGGCTATTGAAGCTAACTTATGTTTTTTTGCGCCTAAAGCAAGTTGTTTAAGACTTGTTCAGCGGTTAACAGTTATAACAATATTTCAATTATATTTATTCATATTTGAAGGGAGATTAAATATTGAATAATCCAATTATTTCTACCTCATTACAAAAGCCCTCTTTAAATAAAGGATTAACATTTATTGAAGTGTTAGTTGCTGTTTTTATTTTAGTTACAGGAATTTTAGGTGCTGTGGCTATGCAAGCATCAGCCAAAAAAGGTAGCTTCGACGCAATGCAACGTTCGGTTGCTTCTGCATTAGCGCAAGATATTGTCGAGCGAATGCGCAGTAATAATGCGACAGCACTGGGCGGGTATGCCGCAACTAACTACGGTGAAGCGCTCGATTCTCCACCCGATAAACGCTGTAGTACTATCGCTGGATTATGTTCTCCCGCTGAAATGGTGATTAATGATCGATACGAGTGGGAAGTTTCGCTTATGGGGGCCGATGTTGTCAATGACGGTAATAACCGTGCGGGTTTAACTGGCGTTCGTGGCTGTATAAGCCAAGTCGCTAATGCCGTTACGGTTGTTGTGAGTTGGGAAGGGCGTACCGAAATTGCTGATGCTGTAAAAGATAGCTGTGGCACGGCGGGGAAAAAAAGGCGGCAAGTTATCGTTGAGGCGTTTATAAATTAATATGAAGAATCAACTTGGTTATACCTTAATTGAAATTTTTATTTCTTTGGCTATTGGCTTGGCGCTTTTTGCTGGTGTTTTAAGTGTTTTCGTTGGTATGAAGACCACAACCCAAGAAACTGCAACTTATGGCGAATTGCAAGAGAATGGTCGTTTTGCATTGTCTGTTTTGAGTGATGATTTGCTAAGGCAAAATTTTTGGGGAGACTATACCGGAACATTAGATGATTCAATGTTAAATGGTGTTCCTGGACTGCCAGGTAATGAGTGTGTAGGTGAGGGCTTAAATAACGGTACTTTTCCTAATGCTATTGGGCATTTTAGAACTATATGGGGCCAAGAAGTATCTTCTAGCGCTGTTATGGGCTGTATTGATGATGCAAAAACAGGTTCTGATATCTTACAGCTAAAGCGCGCCGTATCTAATCCTTTAACCGTTAGTTCTAACAACAATTACTATATTATTTCAAATTTAAATGAAGCTGAAATTTTTACTGGCGGCGCTATCCCAGTTATACCGAATAGCCAACTTTGGGAATATCAACATCATATTTACTATATTAGAGATGAGGCGCAAGGAAACAATACCGTACCCGTTTTAATGCAAGGTCGTTTGACGACAAATATGACATTTGATCCTATTATTGATGGTATTGAAAGGATTCGTTTTATGTATGGCATAGATACCGACATACCAGGTAGTGCAGGATACGGAATTGTTGACGCCTTTGTCTCTGCGGAGAACATGACACTCACTCAATGGGATAACGGGAATAATAATAGGATTTTAGCCGTACGAATTTATGTATTGTCTCGTAGTATTCTCCCAGATAATAAATATACTAACACCAACACTTATAATTTAGGTGATGTTGCCGTTACGTTTAATGATAATTACCGTCGTTTACTCTTTAATTCTACAGTAACTCTATATAATGCGGGGGTCGACTCATGGTAGCTTACAACTATAAGCGTAATGGATTTATAAACCGTCGTAATTTACGTAATCAAACCGGAGTTGTGCTCATTGTAGCGCTTGTTTTTTTGATTGCACTAACGGCTGTTGCTGCTGCATTAATGCAAAACTCAACCACAGACATGAAAATGTCCGGTGCAAGTGAAGAAAAGGTTGTGGCTACACAAGAAGCAATAAGTGCGAGTGATGAAGTGATTTTTCGACAAGTAAATGCTGCAGTTGGAAATAATAAGTTCGCTTTACCTATCGTTCGCTTTAAAGACGATGATTTTAGAAATGTTACTGGCAGTTTAAATATAACAAACACCGGTACTGATACCACGGCAAATATAAATATTGCCAATAATGAACTCGAGTTAGAACCAGATTGCCCCCACTCCAGATCTGCTTCATCAGCTCAAGTATTTACTTGTAATGTTATACGCGTTCAAGTGGTCCGTACGTATGGACGAAAAAACAGCAATGAAGTTGAAGTAAATACAGGCGTTGCTCAGCAACTTTTACGATAACTTTTTGGTGTTTAGCTAAATATTGGAGTTAAAAAAATGAAAAAGATTTTATCTACAAGCCTACTTCTTTTAGTCTCATGTATCTCATTTAGTGAGGATATAGAATTATACATAAGTAATGCGGTCAAGCTTGCTGGCAGTAAAACTCAAGTGCTTATAATTTTTGATAATTCAGGCAGTATGGGAACAACGCTTTCCGTGAAAGAAGATTATGATCCTACAAAAACTTACCCCGCTGTAGGTGGTGATAACTTACTTAACGAACGTTATATCTACTTTAGTAAAGGTGGAGCTGATGGAACTTCCGGTTTACCCGTTCCTGACAGTAACAGTGAGACTCGACGTTTTTTAAAGTCGATTAATAGTTGTGAAACGGCCAAAAACATTTTAGCTGAAACCGGTTTTTATTCTGGTCATATTAGAGAGTATAGCTTTAAAGGCGCATCGGGTAGTTGGAGTGAAATTCCAGATAACAATGGCGCTAATATTAACGTTATTGATTGTGAAGATGATGTATTAAAGTCTGATCCTTCAAATATTGACAGCCTTCCTGATGGTTACCCAATCAATTATGTTGGGACTGAACTTCTTCCTATTTACCATACCCCAATTAAATTAACTTCTGATGTGGATTGGTCAGGTCAGTTTGTTACGCTTTACTCTGATAATTACTTACGCTGGCACCATGGCGAGAATATTGCGCAAACATCGACAACTCGCATGGAAATTGCGAAAAAAAGTATATCTAATGTAGTTAAAGCCGCTCCGTCGATTGATTTCGGACTACAGGTTTTTAATTATGATTATGGCGATGCTGCAAATAATGCCAACGGTGGGCGTGTTGCTTTTGGTATTCAACCGATGACAAGTGCCAGTGAAGCTGAATTTTTAGATATAGTAAATAACGAAGTGTCGGCCAGAACTTGGACACCTTTATGTGAATCACTTTATGAAGCGCAACAATATTTTGCGGGAAAAAGTGTCGATTTTGGTAATGATGATGTAAATCTATATAATCGCTTTGGATTTCTTACTTATAGAAAAAATATCCCCCCAAGAGATACTACAATAGAATTATCTGGTAAATATATTAGTCCTTTTTCAAATTGTAGTAGTAAAGCGTTTGTTATCTTAATTACCGATGGCGTACCTTCATATGATAATGGCGCCGATAGTAAAATTGAAGCATTAACAACTATTGATGAAGGCGCAACAGTTAACTTTAGTGGCAGTAAGTTTGGTGGTAATTATCTGGCAGGCCTTGCTGAATGGATGAATGAAAATGATCTCAACACTTCTTTACCTGGCAGACAGACAGTTTCAACCTATACCATTGGTTTTAGTGAAGGTGCACTTGATGCCGCACCATTATTAAAAAGAACAGCAGAGTTAGGTGGTGGAGATTATTATCCAGCTACCGATAGTGCTCAGCTCACCTCGGCATTGTTAAATGCCTTAGAGAGTTTGGAGCCTAGTAATGACAGCTTAACTTCAGCTTCTGTGGCTGCCAATAATTTTGACAGAACCGAAACTTTAAACTCAGTTTACTATGCAATGTTTCAACCTGAAAATGGTCCTCGCTGGCAAGGCAACCTGAAGAAATATAAGGTGGTTGACGGCAATCAAGTGGGTAAACATGACAAGCTAGCACTTGATTCGAGTAATGGACATTTCTCTTCAAGTGTAACAAGTTTTTGGTCGCCAGATAACGCTAAAGATGGTGATAAAGTACCTGAAGGCGGCGTGGCTGAAATGTTACGTAATAAAAGTAATCGTGTTATTTACAGTGATATTGGTGCAAGCGGCTCCTTAGAGCTTTTAACTAAAGCGCAAGCCGAAGTATCGTTTGGTGGTAATGTTGCGTTAGCTACAGAAATGGATGTACATGTTGATGATGTTGATGCTTATTTAAACTGGGCAAAAGGGCAAAATGTCGATAATGTAAAACTGTCAGATGGCACTGTGCCGAGTATTCGTCCTGATGTTTTTGCCGACCCTCTGCATTCAAAACCTCTCGTTGTAAATTACGGTGATAGTATTCGAATACTGATAGGGACTAATGCCGGTGTACTTCACATGTTTGAAGATAATGGTGGATCAGTTGATGAAAGTTGGGCTTTTATGCCAAAAGAGTTTTTTAAGAAGATTAAACCGTTACGTCAAAACTACTCTACAGCTGAAAAAGTTTATGGTGTAGATGGCAATATTACATCATATACACAAGATAAAAATGGTGATGGGATCATTAATGGCACTGATAAAGTATGGGTGTTTTTTGGTCTGCGACGTGGTGGCACTTCATATTATGCGTTAGACATTAGTGACCCGAGTACGCCAGACAAGCTTTGGCACATTGATGCATCGTCAGCAGGGTTTGGTGACTTAGGCCAATCTTGGTCTCAGCCAAAGTTAGGTTACTCTAAAGCAAATATAACAGGTTCCGGAGAAACCGCTGTTGCAGCACCTGTACTATTTTTCGGCGGTGGTTATGATGAAAGTAAAGATGCAGATACACCTGGTGTGGCTGACTCAATAGGTCGTGCTATATATATGATAGATGCTCAATCAGGGACATTACTATGGAGCTTGGCACCACAAAATGGCAGCACAGTTTTTAGTGGTACTGATAGTATTCCTTCTAGTATAGGGATTTTAGATAGTGATGGAGATGGGTTAACCGATCGCCTGTATACTGGAGATACAGGCGGTAATATTTGGCGTGTAGATATGCCAAACGCGAATCCCAGAGACCCTGAAGATCCATGGACAGTTTTTAAATTAGCAAACTTAGGTGGAACAACAAATAGTACTGATTTACGATTTTTCAATGAGCCGTCTATTGTGCGGACTTTTATTAGTGAAACTATCGAAACAACCGTTACAGATGAAGATGGTGAAACTCAAACTATCGTGAGTCACCAAGAAAAGCCATACGATGCAATACTTATTGGTAGTGGAGATAGGTCAAATCCATTAGGCGCAGACACAAATGATACGTTCTTTATGATTAAAGATGAAAATATTAAAACGAAATCATTTTATAGCTCAGCTGATCCGGCAGCCCCTGCGGCTCTTTTAAAAAGCGATTTGTATAACTATACAAATAACCCTTTTGATCAAACATTAACAACCCAGGCTCGAGAAACATTATCTCTTGCGGTGAGCAATAAGTCTGGCTGGTATATTGATCTTGAGGGCGCAGGTGAAAAAAGTACAGCAGATGCAATTGTTATTAATGGCGTGGCTTTCTTTACAACATTCATTCCCCCTAATTTAGACCCTAATATTGTGCGTTGTGAACAGCCTAATGGTACTGGTTTACTATATGGCGTTGATTTAGCGTTAGGCACTGCAGTATATAATTGGAAGAATAATACTGGCGACGGCGATGGAGATGGAGATGGAGATGGAGATGGCGACGATACTTCAGAAGGTCCTCCAGATGATGCGACAAGAACTACTATTATTAGTGAACAGTTTCTTGGAGCACCTACGTTAATTGTTGTTCCTGATGGTACAGGTGAAACGGTTGGTAATATCATTGTGGGACGAAAAGTGGTAAATACACCTTTTACTCTACAAACAATGAGAACATATATGTACATTAAAGAGGAACAGTAATGCCAAAAATGAAAGTGTTTAATGGCTTTACATTGGTTGAGTTGTTAATAACCGTTGCTATAGTTGCTATATTGGCAGCTGTAGCCTTTCCTTCTTATACTGACTTCGTTGCACGCTCAAACCGCACAGAAGCTCAGCGTGAGTTATTGAGAATAGCTAATTTACAAGAGCAGTTTTTTGTCGATACAAGAGCTTATACCTCGAATATGACAGAGCTAGGGCTTGGTAATGACCCATTTATTACTGAAAATGGTTTTTACAGTATAGATGCTGCTTTAGCCAATGGTGGCTTTGTATTAACGGCAACAGCATTAGCGCCACAAAGCACTAATGATAGCAGTTGCCAGACTTTGTCTGTTAATGAAACAGGAAAAAAACTACCGGCAAGTGCCTGTTGGGAGCAGTAATATGAAAATATACTTAATGACCTTAATCGTTTTAATAAATGCTAGTTTCGATGTTACTGCCGCGAATAATATCACCGGTAAGAATTATAGTGTTGATGCTAAGTGCTATGTAGAGCTTGAGGATGGCGAAAAATTAATTTATTTGGCTACGGTTAAAGAACACCAAATTAATACATTAGTTGATACCATAGCAGGAAAAGAAGTTCCGACACCTTATACTGCAAAGAAACAACTGGTTCAGAAGGCATTTGAATGTGTTTTGCTTGAATCAAAGTTTAACTCAAGAAAAGCGAATGAGTTATTTGAAAAGCAACCGCGTTAGAGTAGGGGAATGGAGAAATATTGCCTGTCTATTTTTTGTAACGCTTTGATTAATTTATATAATTAATTTAATTCCGCAAGTTTGTTGTTAATTAACGTGCCCAGTAACTATACTGGGCACTTAGTTATTAACTACATGAAACTGCTGTACCATCTCTATTATTATCTTTGCCATCATTATTTGTGTCAGATGTAGCATAAACCCGCCCAGATAAGGATACTTCTACCCCTCTTGATAAATTTGCATTATCTTTAGGACAGTAGCTAAAGTTGCTATTGCCACCTGTTACTAAACGGCCAGTAGGCGCAAATATAATTATGTTCTGGCTAAATTGCAGAGTGTCGCCAGTGGAAATTTTTCCTTTAACCTTTATTAACTCTTCATTCGCACTAACAAAATTACTATTGTTTGCTAACGTATTGTCGTCATTAATAAAAACACTAATTTCGTTTTGCCAATTTGTTGTACAAACAGTACCATTTAATGGACAAATAGTAACATTTCTCCCACTATTTATAGCGCTGTTTCTAGCTGACAACAATAATCTATGCAGTTCGCTTACTTCATTATCGACTCTTGATTGCACGATAAACTGGCTTAAACTAGGGCCAGCAACTGCGGTTAATATGCCAATAATAGCAATACCAATAAGTAATTCTGTTATTGTAAACCCTTTAATAAATTTAGGTTTTATAGGTTTTTTAATGTATAACTTAGACATAACTACAGCTACAGTTAAGGTTGATACTTTATTTATAACATTGTTGTAGGTACTCAGCTAGCAAATTTTGTACGTAGTCTGGAGGCAACGTAAGAAGAGCGGGTGATGTATTTTATAATCTTACTTTTTTCAGTAAGTTTTTTTAACACGTTTTTAAGCTCTTATTCAACATAGAAGCTTTCATATCAACTTCTGCTAACTAAGTAAATACGTTAAGTAATATGTTAATGTCGTTACTAATTAATAACTAGATAAAACTTATTTATTTCTGAATAAGAGTAGGTAACTGCTTAGTTGTTGCACTTTATTTTAACGCCTGTACGCCTAATATTTGTATTGTTAGTTTTGCTAGATGCACTGACATAAGCTCTACCCGAGCTAGCTACCACAATGCCTCTATTTTTGTCATTATGAAACTCTGGGCAGTAGCTAAATGTAGCGTTTTGCCCCCAACCTGCTAAATGTCCTGTCGAAGCATAAGTTAAGCCAATGCGAGTTTTGCCATATTGTAATTTGTCACCAACTTTTATTGCGGACTTATTAGCGACAATTTGTTCGTTTAATTCTGGTTCAAATACTTTATTATTGTTGCTGTCTGTAAATACGCTCAGTTCTTGATGCCATAAATTTTTACATTTACCTTTATCACTTAATGGGCACAAAGTTACGCTGGTATTATTAGATAAAGCACTGTTTCTTGCCGTTAAAATTAACCGATGTAGGCTAAAAATTTCGTTATCAACGCGGGTAAAAACAATGAAATTATTAAGACTGGGAACGCCAATAGAGATTAAGCTCATCATAATGGCAAGCCCAACCATAGTTTCGATAATAGTGAATCCTTTGCACTTTGACATAACAACTATTCCTTAGTTGAATAAACTTTTCAGTGCTAGGTATAGTCAATAATATCGAAACTTTCCAAGCTAAATTAACTAATTTTCATATATAGTTGGAATTGGTGAACGCTTATGTTGAGTTTTCAAATAGATAGCAATAATTTTTTCTTCAACTGATTTATCTGTATTTTTACCTTCTAAGAAGTCGTCTAACTGGTCGTAACTTAATCCTAAGGCATCTTCATCTGTTTTGCTTGGAGCTAACTCTTCTAAATCAGCTGTAGGGGCTTTATCGGTTAATTGGCTTGGAGCACCTAAAGTTCTGGCAATTTCCTTTACTTGTCGTTTTGACAAGCCAAACAGTGGAGCAAGATCACATGCTCCGTCACCCCATTTAGTAAAAAAACCGGTAATATTTTCAGCAGAATGATCTGTACCTAAAACTAAGCCGCCTAATATTCCTGCTATGTGGTACTGCATTACCATGCGAGATCGTGCTTTAACATTACCTTTAGAAAAGTCTATTTGTGCAGCTGATGCCGTTAACAGTTCTGCGCTTTTAAGGGCATTAATAGTTTCGTTGTGAATACCATCGGCACCCGCTAGGATATTTGTAGTTAAACTATGGGAAGGTTTTATAAAATCGAGCGCTAACTGTGCATCGTCTTCATCGGCTTGTATATTAAACGGAAGTCTGACTGCTATAAACTGATAGCGCTTTGTGCCTTCATTGTTTAAAGCATCAATAGCGAGCTGTGCTAAACGGCCACAAGTTGAAGAGTCAACACCACCACTGATGCCCAAAACAAGAGTATTCAAGCCAGATTGAACAAGTTTGTTTTTGATAAAATCTACTCGACGTTCAATTTCAAACGTAGGATTAATTTCAGGTAATACCTTCATCTCATTGATTATTGCCTGGGCGTCCATAAAATTTCCTTCTGATAGTAAGTAGATTATAAGTTTTAGCTGTTTTGAGCCACTATATGGTCAGTGTAGCAAAGTCTAACTTCGATTAGAACTTTTGCACTATAGCTGTACAAATACTTGCTATTATGTAGATAATGATAGTTATCAGTATATTCCGATGCGTAAATCAACTTATAGGCTATGAACATGAAAAAAATAGAAGCGATTATTAAACCCTTTAAAATGGATGATGTACGTGAAGCACTCGGTGAAATTGGTGTTACGGGCATGACCGTATCCGAAGTTAAAGGGTTTGGACGTCAAAAAGGGCATACCGAGCTTTATCGAGGTGCCGAGTACATGGTGGACTTTTTACCGAAAGTAAAGCTTGAAATTGTCGTCAAAAAAGAGAATGTTGAACGATGCGTTAATACCATTTTGGAAACAGCACAAACAGGTAAAATTGGTGATGGTAAAATTTTCATCACTGATGTAGAGCGCGTAATACGTATTCGTACTGGAGAAGAAGACGACGAAGCGATTTAATTAATGATAATAATCGTAAATAACACATAAAAAAATACCAGCAGATGCTGGTATTTTTGTTTTCAGAGTTAATGTTTTACGTATTAAACAATTGTGTATTGTTGAAAACTCTATTTAGACACTAACGGGTTATTGGGATAGTTGGCCGCTAATACTTGTTTAGCATTAACTTGTAGATCAGTTAATCCTAACTTTTCATAACAGAAAATCATAATTTCCAACGCTTCTTCTGTTTCTGCACTAGGAGAAAAGTATTCTACAATATATTTCCCTCTATTTGCTGCTGAAACATAAGCTTCACGCTTTAAGTAATAGCCTGCAACAGACAGTTCATACTTAGCTAAGCGCGATTTAATTGCGATCATACGTTGACGAGAGTCGGCAGCATATTTACTTTCAGGGTATTTCTCTAATAGTGTTTTTAAATCTTTAAAAGCGTCGCGAGCAGCCGTTGGATCACGGTCTGAACGATCAATACCTGCTAAGTTTTGAAATAAATTTTCTTGCGTAGCCACATTTATTAAAGCACGCATGTAATAAACGTAGTCTATGTTGGCATGTGAAGGGTTTAACCTTAAAAATCTATCGGTTAAGGCTAGTCCTTGCGCAGCATTTCCACTCTTGTAATAAGCGTAAATTAAATCTAATTGAACTTGATGAGAGATAGGACCATAAGGAAATCGTGAATCTATCGCCGATAATATTTGAATTGCCTTTTGATACAATCCATTGTCAAGTGATTGTCTAGCATCAGAAAATAATGCTTGGGCAGATTTATCTGGTACCTTTTGTATATCTTTTTCGTTTGTACCTGAGCAACCTGTAATTGCTAATACTAGTGCAAGGCACATTATTTTTATTGTCACTTTTTCCATAGACTTCAATATCACTACTTTGTTTTAGTTAAAATAAATATCTTCCTCACTATAATTACTTAATGTAATTGCTTTAGCAAAGAGGTAAAATAAGCACTGGCATTCTAACCTAGCAATCCTGCCTTGCACAGTGCTAATTAATAGAGAGTTTAATGGCTGAGATAATTCAACACCGGGACACGGTTCCCGAATCATGCTTAGGCAAACGTTTCGACCAGACTTTGGCGGAAATGTTCCCTGATTATTCACGTTCACGTTTAAAAGAGTGGATTTTAGCCGGTCATGTAACGGTTAATGACATTGTAGTCGATGTACCTCGCGAAAAAATGTTCGGTGGTGAGCTTATTGCCATCAATACAGAAGTTGAAGCAGAAGTACGTTTTAAAGCGCAAGATTTACCACTAAATATTGTTTACGAAGATGACGATATTTTAGTTATCAACAAACCTGCGGGTTTTGTTGTTCACCCAGGTGCGGGTAACCCTGATGGTACAGTGCTTAACGCCTTACTTCATCATTGCCCGCAGCTAGATGTTGTGCCGCGTGCAGGTATTGTGCACCGTTTAGATAAAGACACAACAGGCTTAATGGTAGTAGCAAAAACGATTGCAGCTCAAACTAACCTTGTTGAATCACTGCAAGCGCGCGAAATTACCCGTGAGTATGAAGCTATTGCAAATGGCATTATGACCGCTGGTGGCTTGGTTGATGAACCGATTGGTCGTCATGCAACAAAACGCACACATATGGCGGTAACCTTTTCAGGTCGCCCTTCGGTGACACATTATCGTGTAATGGAAAAGTTTAGGTTACATACCCGGTTGCGTTTACGTCTTGAAACAGGACGCACACACCAAATTCGTGTACATATGGCGCATATAACGCATCCACTTGTTGGTGATCCTGTTTATGGCGGCCGACCTCGCCCACCGAAAAATGCCTCGGAAGAGTTGCGTGATATGCTACGTCAATTTAAACGTCAAGCTTTGCATGCTGCAATGTTATCTTTGTATCACCCAATTACCGGCGTACAAATGACATGGCATGCCGATGTGCCTGAAGATATGGTGGCACTAGCTGATATCTTACGTACAGATACAAAAAATAATCTCGTTGATAGTGATTACTAAATCTGTTGATAACATAACGTTTATTGAATGGCCAACATCAAAGGTGTTGGCCTTTACGACTAACCGGTTATCGCCATCGACTCTCCGGTTATCAGGCACTAAAAGCCCTTTATCAACAAACGTCAGAAATACAATACTTACTGATAATATTCAAAACAATACTTGCCCGTCACTTTCAATGTTTGATGCCTTTAATTTAGGCGATCATGTTGATGACTGCCCCAATACCGTTACTCAAAATAGAAAGTCACTTTTAGAATACTTACCTGTATCAACAAAAATTCAATGGTTAACTCAAGTTCATGGAAATAATGCTGTTGTAGTTGAGCAACATCATGATATGCCTTTGGTAGCCGATGCCGCGATAACGCGTAATAAAAAAATAGCATTAGCTATTATGACTGCAGATTGTTTACCTATTTTAGTTTCTAATAGTGATGGTAGCGAAATCGCTGCTATTCATGCTGGTTGGCGACCATTAGCAGCAAATATTATTGAACGTACACTAAAATTAATGCACAGCCCAGTAAATGAACTTTATGTTTGGTTGGGACCTTGTATTGGTGAGCATGTATTTGAAGTTGGTGCGGAGGTTAAACAAGCTTTCTGCCAAAACTCCATAAAGTACAAACAAGCTTTTAAACCTGTATCATCAGAAAAAGGTGATAAGAAAAAGTACCTTGCTAATTTACACATGATGGCGCAATTACAACTTTTAGATTTAGGCGTTAAAAATATTTCTTCGCTTGATGAGTGTACTTTTTCCTTGAATAAAAAATATTACTCTTATCGAAGAGATGGTTTAACAGGAAGAATGGCAAGCATAATATCTAGTAATTCATGAAGGTTTTTTACCTTTCACTTTTAATCCATCATTCGTTGATCTTCATCAAATATTTTACATGTCACTGCTTGAAAAGTCCTCATTTTGTCCTTATAACAAAGGTAACTAAACTGTAAGCCCAGTAATATGGCATTAGGAGAACGTTAATGCGTTTAGACCGATTTACTCAAACATTTCAAGTTGCAATATCTGATGCACAATCTATAGCATTAGGTAAAGATCATCAATTTATAGAACCAATACATTTAATGCTAGCGTTACTAAATCAAAACGCCAGTAGCATTATCCCCTTATTAAAAAGTGCAGGTATTAATGTACGCACGCTAAGAACTCAAGTCGAAACGGCTATTGATGAATTAGCACAAGTTTCTGGAACCGGCGGTGAAGTTCAGTTGTCTGGTGCTATGGGCAACATTTTAAATCTTTGTGATAAATTTGCACAAAAGCACGGCGATAAATTTATTTCCTCAGAGATTTTTATTCTGGCTGCACTGCAAGATAAAGGTAAACTTGGCCAAATTCTCAAAGATCTTGGCGCGAGCGAACAACGCGTACAAGACGCTATTGTGCACATTCGAGGCGGAAAAAATGTTGATGATGCTAATGCAGAAGAAGTTCGTCAGGCACTCGATAAATATACGGTTGATTTAACAGAGCGAGCTGAGCAGGGGAAGTTAGACCCTGTCATTGGCCGAGACGATGAAATCAGACGCACCATACAAGTACTACAACGTAGAACCAAAAACAATCCTGTATTAATAGGTCAACCTGGCGTAGGTAAAACTGCCATTGTTGAAGGATTAGCACAGCGTATTGTTGATCACGAAGTACCTGAAGGCATTAGAAATAAACGAGTACTTTCACTTGATATGGGAGCTCTAGTTGCTGGTGCTAAGTATCGCGGTGAATTTGAAGAACGCCTTAAAGCTGTTCTGAGTGAGCTAAATCAACTCGAAGGTCAGGTAATATTATTCATCGATGAACTACATACTATGGTAGGGGCGGGTAAAGGCGACGGTGCTATGGATGCAGGAAATATGTTAAAACCTGCACTCGCTAGAGGTGATTTGCATTGTGTCGGCGCAACTACTCTAGATGAATATCGTCAATATATTGAAAAAGATGCCGCTTTAGAGCGTCGCTTTCAAAAAGTTTTGGTTGAAGAGCCAAGTGTAGAAGATACTATTGCGATTTTACGCGGGCTTAAAGAGCGTTATGAATTACATCATAATGTAGAAATTACTGATCCAGCCATTGTTGCCGCTGCTACTTTATCTCATCGATATGTTAGTGACAGACAACTTCCCGATAAAGCAATTGACCTTATTGATGAAGCAGCATCAAGTATTCGTATGCAAATGGATTCAAAGCCAGAGCATTTAGATCGATTAGAGCGCCGTTTAATTCAGTTAAAACTGGAACAAAGAGCATTATTAAAAGATTCTGATACCGCGTCAAAAAAACGTTTAGAGCTAATTTCAGACGATATAGCGTCATGCCAAATTAGTTATGACGAATTAGACGAAGTATGGAAAACAGAAAAGGCTGCACTGCACGGAACACAGGCGATAAAAACAGATTTAGAGAAAGCCCGTATTGAACTTGAAGCTGCGCGTCGTGTTGGTGATCTAAACTCGATGGCAGAGCTGCAATATAGTCGTATACCAGATCTTGAAAAACAGCTTGATCTGGCGAGCCAAGCTGAAATGCAAGAAATGACCTTATTAAAAAATAAAGTTACTGATGTTGAAATTGCTGACGTATTAAGTCGCGCAACCGGAATACCAGTAGCAAAAATGCTTGAAGGTGAAAGTGATAAATTGTTACACATGGAAGATAACCTTCACAAGCGAGTAATAGGGCAATCTGAAGCAGTGGTTTCTGTTTCAAACGCTATTCGAAGATCAAGAGCGGGTTTAGCCGATCCTGATCAACCTATAGGTTCATTTTTGTTTCTTGGGCCAACGGGGGTTGGTAAAACAGAATTAACAAAAGCTTTAGCACATTTTCTTTTTGATAGTGAAGATTCGTTGGTTCGGGTTGATATGTCAGAATTCATGGAAAAGCATTCTGTTGCCCGTTTAGTTGGAGCGCCCCCAGGTTATGTTGGCTATGAGGAAGGTGGATACTTAACAGAAGCGGTAAGGCGTAAACCTTATTCTGTTATATTGCTTGATGAAATTGAAAAAGCGCATCCTGATGTTTTTAATATTCTATTGCAAGTACTAGACGATGGTAGACTGACTGACGGCCAAGGTAGAACCGTTGATTTTAAAAATACCGTGATCATAATGACTTCAAACATTGGCTCTGACATTATTCAAGAATACGGTGATGACAGCCAATATCAGCAAATGAAAACACGTGTAATGGCTGAACTTGGCCAACATTTTAAACCAGAGTTTATAAACCGTGTTGATGAAACAGTGGTTTTTCATCCTCTGCTTTCTGAACAAATCAAAAGTATTGCGAGTATACAAATATCAGCTTTGATCAAGCGATTAGAAGAACGAGATATCAGTATGACCGTGTCTGAAGAGGCTTTGTCGTTTGTTGCTGCAGCCGGATTTGACCCTATTTTTGGCGCTAGGCCTTTAAAGAGGTCAATACAACATGAAATTGAAAATCCACTAGCACATCGGTTACTTGCAAATGAGTTTTCAGCAGGAGATCATATTTTAGTGGAACTAAATGACAATGGCTTAACATTCACTGTTAATAATTTGGAACGTTAAGCTATTCACTGTAAAGAAGGGCGTTTATACCTTAATAGGTAGAAGTATAGAGTTCATTACTCAGTACAATAAACTTCTACCTGCTTTTTATTCATCTCTAATTGTTGTTGTTTTTCTAAGGCGCCTAAAACTTTCACATTACCTTGTTCGTCTTTATATTGAATTTTATCAAAATTTTGTAAAGTGCTGAGATTATCTTTTGCTGTAATACATTTATCCTGATTCATACTGTCAATTGCTTCATTGTTTTCTTCAGCTGTCAAAAGACTATTATCACTCACTTGTTCACTATTCGCGGTTTTATCTTTTTCTATAGTAGCTGAAGATTTCTTATTATTAGCCATACTAATTTCAATGTAATCGTCATGTTCAGGTTGATTCTGACTAAAATGGACTACATCTTCCTTGTCAATCCAACGATAAATAGTGATTTGTTCGGCTGCGAAAACATCGGAATACACTAATATCATCGAAAAAAGCGACAATGCCTTAATATTCATAACGGTACCTATTCATAAATTAATTCTTATATTGCTAATATTTAATTACATTTGAAATGACTAATAACGACATAAATGTAATATCTACTGTGTTTTATAGCAACACAAAGAGCAGTTTACAAATTTTTATCTTTTTATTAATCATTCATTTGTACTACAACTAACGTATATAAATAAACTTATGGTAGATTATCCCCCTATAATTTTATTTAACTTATTTACGGTTTTATCTATGCCTGACAAAAATAATGATGATTCGTTACAAACTCGCGGAATTTACCTTTTACCTAATTTACTGACTACAGCAGGTTTATTTTCGGGGTTTTATGCTGTTGTATCATCAATGAATGGTCACTTTATCAGTGCTGCTGTTGCAATTTTTATTGCCATGATTTTTGATGGCTTAGATGGTCGAGTTGCTAGAATGACGAATACACAAAGTGAGTTCGGCGCTGAATATGACAGCATGGCTGATATGTTATCCTTTGGTATTGCGCCAGGTATTGTTGCTTATAATTGGGCACTATCAAGTTTCGGTAAATTTGGTTGGTTAGCTGCTTTCGTCTATGTAGCTTGTGCAGCATTGCGACTAGCAAGGTTTAATACCCAAGTTGGTATAGCAGATAAACGATACTTTCAAGGTTTAGCTAGTCCAGCTGCCGCAGGTGTTGTAGCAAGTATTATATGGGTTGGAAGCGAATACCAAATTAATGGGCAGGATTATGGCTATATCATTGGTTTAATTACCATTGTAATGGGGCTGCTAATGGTCAGTAACTTTAGATATAACAGTTTTAAAGAAGTTGACTGGAAAGGTAAAGTAAACTTTGTTGTTGTATTACTTATAGTACTAGCATTTGTCGTTGTTGCTTCTAGTCCAGAAAATATCCTACTAATAATATTTGGTTTATATGCTTGCTCTGGTCCGTTTACAACTATTCGATCTGTTAAGAAGTTAAAACTAGAGCATGTAGTCGGCGACGACCAAGATGCTGATTTTAAAAGTGCCAATGTAAGTAAAGATTCGAATAGCACTGATGAAAACACTAAGTCAAAAAGTAATTAGTCTAAATAAATGATTTAAACTAAAAGCTTTCATAAAGCAGGTCTAAAATACTTTATTACAGGTTGAAATTTTATAAATGTACAAATGATAAAGTTCAAAGAAGCGCTAGTTTAGCGCTTATTTTGCATATTTAGCGTGAAAAATATACGGTAT
>NZ_BAAJLU010000029.1:0-24518 GCF_057550865.1 Colwellia sp. NW0002-52-1
ATTAATTACAATTTTCTTCCTGACAAGTTTTCGCCCTTTTTGTGAGGCAAACGACTATTTAACAAGCATACGAAACAAAATATCTTAATGACATGTAACTTTAGTCTAAGAGATAAACAAACAAATTGACTTCTAGGGGGGGATCTGAAGTAGAATAGGGTTAGTTTAATATTCACAAAAATTGATTAAACATTTGGTTTTAGCAATTTTATAGATAAACAAAAATAATGGGGACGAAATATATGGCTGACTCAAAAGCCTCTCTTAGTATCGACGGTAATGTAGTTGCGGAATTACCAATTCTTAAAGGTAGCGCAGGTAACGACGTTATAGATATTCGTACACTTGGCAGTGCTGGCTATTTCACCTACGATCCAGGATTTTTAGCAACCGCGTCTTGTGAGTCTGCAATTACTTATATCGATGGTGATAAAGGTATTTTACAACATCGTGGCTACCCAATTGATAGCCTTGCTAAACAAGCTGATTACTTAGAAGTATGTTATATATTATTGAATGGCGAAGCACCAACCAAGAGCCAATATAATGAATTTACAGAAACTATTACTAACCATACGATGGTACATGAAAAATTAGTTCACTTTTTTCATGGTTTCTTACCAGATGCACATCCTATGGCAATGCTTTGTGGTGTTGTTGGCGCTATGTCTTCTTTTTACCACAGCGATTTAGACATTCACGCACCAGACCAACGTATGCGTAGTGCTCACCGTTTAATAGCTAAAATGCCTACAATTGCAGCAATGGCATACAAATACAGTATTGGACAACCTTTTGTTTACCCACGCAACGACTTAACTTATGCAGAAAACTTCTTGCATATGTTGTTCTCTGTACCAGCTGAAGAATACATTGTTAGCCCTACTGTTGCTCGTGCTATGGACCGCATTTTTACATTACATGCAGACCATGAGCAAAATGCGTCAACATCAACAGTACGTTTAGCAGGTTCTTCAGGCGCTAACCCTTATGCATGTATTGCCGCTGGTGTTGCATCACTTTGGGGCCCTGCTCATGGCGGCGCAAACGAAGCTTGTTTAACCATGCTTGAACAAATTGGTTCATTAGATCGTGTTGACGAATTTGTTGCTAAAGCAAAAGATAAGTCTGACCCGTTCCGTTTAATGGGCTTTGGACATCGTGTTTATAAAAACTTCGATCCTCGTGCAACGGTAATGCGTGAAACTTGTCATGAAGTTTTAACTGAACTAGGTATAAAAGATCCATTACTTGATGTGGCTATGGCACTTGAAAAAGTAGCTTTAGAAGACCCATACTTCATTGAGAAAAAACTCTACCCTAACGTAGATTTCTACTCAGGCATTATTCTTAAAGCCATTGGTATTCCAACTAACATGTTCACGGTAATTTTTGCCATGTCTCGTACTGTTGGCTGGGTTGCTCACTGGGATGAAATGTTAGGTCAAGAAGGGCAAAAGATTGGTCGTCCTCGTCAAAAATATACTGGCGAAATAGATCGTAAATTTGTGCCATTAAATGAGAAGTAATTAACGTTAATTAATTGCTTATTATGAATCTCAAAAGGCAACCAAATGGTTGCCTTTTTTTTATTACAATGTATTAGAAACACCTATATTTAATAGCTAGACATATCAGGTTAACTTAATATATTTCTTATACAATTTCTGTACATTAGGGTTACAAACACGGTATTGTTACACTAATATTCTCCCTCATTATTTAAACGGTACTGCAACTTTGCTTAATCATATTTTAATTGTCGATGAAAGCCGCTTAGTGCGTGAGGCACTTGCTAAAATACTTTGTTCTTGTGGGATTACTAAAACCGCGATTGCGTGTATTGAAAATGCTGATGACGCATTAGAATATGCTCAATTCTCAACAATTAGCTTAGTCATTTGTGCTGATAATTTAACAACAGATAACAGCTTAAATTTTCGCGATGAGTTAGTAAAAATATTAGATGTTGAGCAGTTACCAATTTTAATTCTTTCGAAAAAGCCCACAAAGGATCAGTCTCAAAACATCAATATTCCATCAGAAAATATAGTGGAATTAAATCATAGCATTACATTAGCCCCTCCTTTTAAAAGACACAGGGTAATTAATGCTTTATTTGAGTTAACGCAAGCCTCTGAATTTGCTATTTGTGACGAACGTTCAAATACCGCTGACACACCTGATAAAATAGTAAATATCGAAAAAAATGCTCTGCAAGACCATAAACCTACAATATTGGTTGTTGATGATGAAAGCAGTAATATTGATGTTGCCGCCGGAAACCTCCGAAGCCTGTATCGTGTTATAGCGGCCAAATCAGGACAACATGCATTAAAAATAGTGGCTAATAATAATCATAATATTAGCCTTATTTTGTTAGATATTATGATGCCAGAAATGGATGGTTATCAAGTATGCAAGAGTCTGAAAGAATTAGAAAAAAGTGCAAATATTCCAATTATATTTCTAAGCGCTAAAGCACTGGTAGAAGATATAAAATATGGTTTTGATCTTGGTGCTGTTGACTACATAACAAAACCATTAAACGGTGATTTACTACGTGCACGAGTTGCTACCCATATTCGGCTACAACAGCAAAACCTAGCTTTAGCTGCACAAGTAACAACCCTTAAAGAAAATGCTAAACTACGTGAAGATATAGAAAAAATAACGCATCACGATTTAAAAGCGCCATTGAATAACATTTTATTTGAAACCTACCGTTTGACAGATAAAAGTGCTGCTAAATCGATAAACCGTGCGGTTAACAATGTGGTCAACATGGTGAATAACTCGCTTAATTTATATAAAATAGAGCAAGGTATTTACAGAGTTATGCCCCAGGTAACAAGCCTTAATGTATTAATTAATGACGCGATTAATGCTGTAACAACGGCTAGTGATGCTAAAAATATTACCTTTGAGTTAAATGGCTTTGATGTTGAACATAATATTTTGGCCGAGCCTTTACTTTGCTTGTCTATATTTAATAACCTAATTAAAAATGCGGTAGAAGCCTCACCGAGTAATAAAAATATTACTTTAGCACTAAGACAAAGCAACCACTTTATTACTTTTCAACTGACTAATTATGGCGTTATACCGGCTGAAATGCGCTCAACACTATTTGAGAAATACAGCAGTTCTAACCACAATACAGGCATTGGTTTAGGTACATATTCAGCCAAATTAATGACAGAAGCACAGCATGGGGAAATTCATTTTGAAATACTTAATGAAGAAAAAACCCAGTTTACCGTTAGCTTGCCGCTAGCATAGCGAACTAAACATAGCGGACTAAAGAAACCTCAATAATAAAATTTATATCGATATCGTAGATTACCGTTTTGATTTTCCGCTGCTTCAACGTCTATTTATTGGCTAAATTAGGCGAATATACGAGCTAAAACAGTGCTTTCAAGTACAAAAATTAGTCATAATTACTTAGCTACTTAGATTAAAGTGTTAAATATGATATCAAAACCGTATATAAAACTATCAGATAATTTCTTTATCCAGATTTATACAGAGCTAATAACAAGCTTCTGTATGGATTTTTGACTTATTTAGCTAAATTTAACCTTATTGTCACAAATATTAAGCATCAATTATGCTGACTATTTTATATTTACAGTGCTTCCCTGCCGTACAATGCATAAGTAAAAGCTAAATCCAGCTATTTAAATCAGCTGAATTACTTAATTCTTATCACTTACTTAAATAACGAAAATAAACAATATAAATATCCATTTGGTCTACCTGAATTAAATCTCTTCTTTAATGATAAAATAACGTTAAAAAAAGTTAATGATTTACATACATAGCTTTAGTTTAAGGTACTGCTATAATGCGCAGCGAATTTTCTCGTTAATGGATAAATAATGTCTGATTATCAATTAAGATTTGGCGGTATAGCTCGGTTATATGGTAATAGCCAAAGTGAAGCACTTCAAAAGGCCCACTTTTGTGTTATAGGTATTGGTGGTGTCGGCTCTTGGGTTGCAGAGGCCTTTGCACGTAATGGTATAGGCCAGATAACCTTGATAGATCTTGATGATCTATGTATCACTAATATTAATCGACAAATACATGCGCTCACTAGTTCAGTTGGTCAAAGCAAAGTAGATGTAATGCGTGACAGAATTATGCAAATTAATCCTGAGTGTGTTGTTAATACTATTGAAGATTTTGTGACCCTAGAAAACATGGCTGAAATTATGTCAAATGGTTACGATTATGTTGTTGATGCCATTGACTCGGTAAATGTTAAGAGTGCGGTTATAGCCCATTGTAAGAGAAATAAAATCCCCCTTATTACTATTGGTGGTGCTGGTGGTCAAATTGATCCAAGTAAAATTGCCATTGCAGATTTAAGCCAAACATATCAAGATCCGCTATTAGCTAAAGTGCGAAATCAACTGAGAAGGGAGTACAATTTTCCTAGAAATGTTAAACGTAAATTCTCAATTGATGCCGTTTTTTCAACTGAGCAATTACGTTACCCAGATTCAACCGGAAATGTCTGCCACGCTAAACAAACAACTGATGGCGCAATGCGATTAGATTGTAGTGGCGGCTTTGGCGCAGCAACACATGTTACCGCAAGTTTTGCTTTTTTCGCTGTAGGTCGAGCGATGGAGAAGTATTTAAAGAAAGCCTTTAACTAACATAGACTAGATAGTTAATAGAAGGCCCTTAACTTATACTTTGAGTAATAACTGCGACGTAATAGCTAGAACCTGACATATATTGTCTGTTCTAGCTCTCATTAACAAAGTGGTATATTTTTTTGACAATAGCTGAAAGACCATTCCCTCGAGATGGACTTAAATGCTGTATCAAGCCTAATTTTGAAAAATAATTACTCATATTAAAAGTATTAATCTGCGCTGAAGTTTTATGATTAACGGCGGCTAATACAATGGTTAGAAGTCCTCGAATAACTTTTGCATCGCTGTCAGCGCTAAATATAAAAGTGCCATTTGGCTGTTGTTTACCCACCAACCAGGCCTTGCTCTCACAACCAGAGATTAATGTCTGCGCTGTTTTATCTTCTTCAGCTAAACCTAATTGCTTTTTTCCTAACATCATAATTTCACGATGTTTACTATCCCAACTTTTGGCTTTTGAAAATAAAGCTACAACATGTTTTTCTGTAAAATCATTAATGTTCTTTTCAGCCGTATTGATATCGGGAACATCATTATTTTTAGCCGCGGTATTACTTGGGTTAATTAAATCAACATTACGAGGAGAGTCAGACATGTTAGAACTTAAATTTTTAAGCTCTTGCACTGTAAAGTCAATTTCTTCAAAACTATTATAAGCAGACAAAGATAAGCGTATACAACCATCTAACTTTAAATATTGCATTAAAGGCATAGCGCAGTGATGACCCGCTCGAACCGCAATGCCTACACTGTCTAATGCGGTTGCAACATCATGATTATGTTGCCCTGCTAAGGTAAAAGAAAATACCGGAATATCGGGCATTTTCTCAACAATAAAGCTTAGTCCTTGCACCGTTGACAGTTGTTCAAAACAATAATTTTTTAATTCATTCTCGTAGTTGAATAAAGCAAGATGGCTGTACTTTTCTATAAACTCAATCGTAGCTCCCATAGCTACAACACCTGCAATATTGGGTGTGCCTGCTTCAAATTTATGGGGTAATTCATTAAACAAAGTTTTTTCGAAGCTAACGGTTTTTATCATTTCACCACCCGCTTGATAGGGCTGCATATCTTCAAGAAGTGCTTGTTTTGCATAAAGTACACCGACACCTGTTGGTCCATACATTTTATGTGCAGAAAATACATAAAAGTCACAATCTAACTTAATAACATCTACCTTTAGATGAGCGATCGCCTGCGCACCATCAATTAAAGTTAAAGCTTTATACTTTCGAGCAATACGTATAACCTTGTCTATCGGGTTAATTTTGCCGATAACATTGGATATATGAGCACAACATACAATTTTTGTTTGCTCGCCGATAACATGCTCAAGTTGTTCTGCATCAATTTGACCGGCAGGTGTTAAAGGTAATATTTTAATTTTAGCGCCAGTTTGTTCTGCAACAATTTGCCAAGGTACAATATTGGCGTGGTGTTCACTGTAACTCAATACTATTTCATCACCAGGTTTTAAGTTGGCTCTGCCCCAGCTATTGGCAACCAAATTAATGCTTTCAGTACTTCCTTTAGTCCAAATAATTTCTTTACTTGTTTTAGCATTGATAAAGTTTTTTACACTTTCACGCGCAGCTTCAAATGCTGACGTAGCTCTAGCGCTTACAGCATGTGAAGCTCTATGAACATTAGCATTGCTTGTTTGATAAAATTGGTTATGACTTTCAATAACACAACCAGGCTTTTGAGTAGTTGCAGCATTGTCAAAATACACTAATGGCTGTTCGTTCACTAAACTAGTTAACAGCGGAAATTGTTGACGAAAATCGATATAAGAAAAATTTTCCATAAATGTCATAATGATTTCATTAAGTTGCCACAATTATATCCTAACTTCTCACTAATAAAGTTAAAAACTATGCTTATTTAATCAAAAAACATTTGAGATATATAAGCAAAAAACAACATTTTGCACTATAACTAATAAGTGTAAACGGAGGAAAAATACTATGGCATTATTTTCATGGTTTATTACAAGAAAAAATATTAACTCCACCAAAAATAATCAAGCTACATTAGAACAAGAGCTTTTAATTTTTAATAACAACACTATGTGGCCTGTAGCTAAAGTTAGAAAGAATGTTGTCTTACACAAGCAAGAATATATCAGTTCAACTTTACAGCAAGGAAATGAAGTTAAATCAAAGTCACAGAAGGATTTTCAACACGACTTACTCAAACAGCAGGCAAGCTAAAATATAAAATTAAATACGAGGAAAAACTTAAGCATTAAAATTTAGCCAATGAATAATATGCAAATGTTAAATAAATTTAAACTATAAAAATATTCAAATGGCTAAATTTTAATTAATCAAATAATGTTGTTTGCAACACTTCAATCGCGCCATTTAACTCTCCCTGTTCGACTAAGTCTTGGCTAATATTATAATGGTAACTTGGCATCAAATATTGCCTTGGGGCTAAAAAGAATATGCGTTCGTATATTTCAGGAAACGTTAATTCAAAATATTCTAATTTTGTTCGTCGAGCAATGGGTTTAAATGCCTGTACATTACTTGAATAAAAACAAGTATCTGCCTTAAACACACCTACTTCATCTTCAAATTCTCTTGGCGTAGCTAATTGCCAGCCGTTTTTTCCTTGAGATAAAATCGGTGTCGAATTTTTAATTAAATCGCGCCATGGTATTTGAGATAATATATGCTCTCGCAGTGCTTTGCGGTTACCTTGATAATTTTTATCTAATATTACGAGGTTATGGGCAAATGGTGTTTCCTGTACTTTCTGACACACCTGGTGCTGCTTAGATAAAGGGTATTCGTCTACAAAGCCAATAAAGTGGCTGAGTTCATGAATTAAAACATCAATCGTATCATGTTGATCAAGATACATAATTCCGTTATCTACATTTGCTACACCTTGTTCAACAATTAAACCAATATAACGTGATGATACATCTTTTCGTGTAAGCCATACTCTTGCATTACAGTTAATGTGCTTTGATATTTCATTCTGACAATTTATTGTGCTTGATGGGATATATTTAGGTGGCGCTAAACAAATATACTCTGACAACCTATGTTGCTCAAAAGATGAAATTAAAGCGACAGCATGGCGTAAACCAGCTAAGTTCATCGCAAATAATTGTACTTCAAATAAACAAGTGGCTGCCGATGAACTGCTTTGAGTACCTATTTTTTTCTCTTCTAAAGTATCATTAAACACTGAATAATGTACAAGCTCACGATAGAAATCAGCATCATTAGCTTTTGCTAATTGGCTTTTGTACTTATCAACAAAATTCAGGTCACCTTGATGTAAAGCCAACTTATAAAGTATGGTTAACGCTTTATCATTGGTTATTATGGGGAGGAGTAAGGGTTTAATTGCTAGATATTGCTGTGATTCAAAATAGATATTAGCTAACGCTAAACGCGCTCCACTATGTTTTTGTCTGATGGCAGTTTTAAACCAAATTACTGCTGAGCGTTTATTATTTCTATTTAGAAAATATTCTCCCAACTGAAATGCTGTATTCGGGCTTTTATGCGCATGCAATTGTGCTAAATGCATCCAAGCATTTTTATTACCCACAGCATGTAATTGGGCTAATCGCTCGTCAGTATCAGTTGCCGTAAAAACATGTAAATATTCTAGTATAGAAAGTTCTTGGCTAGTTATTTCAGCACTATTAAGTTTAGCAGTGTAGGTAAAGATCAAAAAAAATAAGCTTAGTAATACCAATATTACTAAGCTTATTATCAGCTTTTTAAAAACATGCATAAATAACTAAAATTCAGTTTTAAAGTGCACTAGATTGTTGAATAGTTTGTCGCATAAGATCAAGTTCAAGTTTGGCATATCTATGCTCAACGAATTCATATACGTTAGTACTTAAAGCAAGTTTAAAAAAGTTAAGGGCTGCATAATTATCACCTTGTATTTGGCTGTACTTACCTAAATAAAAGTATGCTTCACATAAACGCTCTGTTAAGCCTTCATTTGAATTAACATTATCCGCTAAAAGACCAATAAAAGTATTTTGGCTCATCTCACCTAAATAAAGCTTAATAACATTTTTAGCCCAAACGCTTTCGCTTATTAATTCAGCATTTAAGCGTAAGTCGCTCGTTGCTTTTTCTTTATCTATTTCTAGATCTGACAAGTATTGCCATAACACACGGTAAGGATCATTTTGTTGGTATTGCCTAAATGTTTCAAAGTCAGCAGACGCTAAATTAGGACGGCCTCCATAATAAAGTGCAATTCCACGGTTTAAAAAAGCAAACTCATGATCAGGCGCCAATTCTATTGCCGAGTCAAAAGCATCATATGCTTGATTAAATTCTTGAAGCTGTGTGAAGTGAATTCCTAAGAAGTTATAAGCATCAACCATATCAGGCTTTAAAGATAAAGCTTGATTGAAGTCAAAACGCGCTAAGGCACGTAACCCTACTTTGTCATATTCAACACCACGTTGATAATACAACTCTGCACGTTGTCCGTCGCTAATTTCCGCTCGCAGCAACACTTGTGTTAATCGAGCTAAAGCGATTTCATTTTTATAGCTAATCTCAATAGGCTCAGCAATGATCAGATCACCGATTGCCGATTGCGGATTAGTGTTTGTAGAACAAGCTTGAGTGATCAGTAAGCTTGAAACAAGTAATACTTTGGAAAATAAAGTTTTTGAAAATTGAATATTAGGAAGTAAGCGCACAAAAAACAGAACCCTAGAAAGAATTTATGCTAATGAGTATATAAAAAAGGGAGCAATTAAGCTCCCTTTTTGTTTATTAGATATTAGCAGAAATAAATTCGATTTCCGCTGTACCTATTTGTGGTATTAAGTTTACTCAGCTGAGTCAGCTTCAGGTGCTGCTGCTGGCTTTTCTGCCGCTTCTTTCATACTTAAACGTACGCGACCTTGACGGTCAACTTCGAGTACTTTAACTACTACTTCTTGACCTTCTGTTAACACGTCGCTTACTGCATTAACGCGTTCTTCAGAGATTTGAGAGATATGTACTAAACCATCTTTACCTGGTAATACGTTCACAAATGCACCAAAGTCAACGATACGTACAACTTTACCCGTGTAAACCGTACCCACTTCAATTTCAGCCGTTAGTGCAGTAATGCGTGCAATGGCATCTTTAGCTTGTTCGCCATCAGTTGCTGCAATTCTTACTGTACCGTCGTCTTCAATTTCAATTGTAGTACCCGTTTCTTCAGTTAATTGACGAATAGTTGCGCCGCCTTTACCAATGATGTCACGGATTTTATCTTGTGGCACTTTCATTGTGTGGATACGTGGAGCAAATTCAGAGATATCATTACGATGTCCGCCAATAGCTTCGTCCATTACACTTAAGATATGCGTACGTGCAGCTTTTGCTTGGTTTAAAGCAAGTTGCATAATTTCTTGTGTAATACCTTCAATTTTAATATCCATTTGAAGTGCAGTAATACCACCCGTAGTACCGGCTACTTTAAAGTCCATGTCGCCTAAGTGATCTTCGTCACCTAAGATATCTGAAAGAACAACAAAGTTGTCGCCTTCTTTAACAAGACCCATTGCAATACCAGCAACTGAAGCTTTAATTGGTACACCAGCATCCATAAGTGCTAATGAAGTACCACATACTGAAGCCATTGAAGATGAACCATTTGATTCAGTAATTTCAGAAACTACACGAACTGCATATGGGAATTCTTCAGCTGATGGCATAACAGCCAACATGCCGCGTTTTGCAAGACGACCATGGCCAATTTCACGACGCTTAGGAGAACCAACAAAACCAGTTTCACCTACACAGTATGGAGGGAAGTTATAATGCAACATGAAGTTGTCAGTTTTCTCACCCATAATGGTGTCTAAACGTTGTGCATCACGTTGTGTGCCAAGTGTAGCAGTAACAAGTGCTTGAGTTTCACCACGTGTAAATACAGCAGAACCATGAGTACGAGGTAATACGCCTGTCATAACATCTAACGCGCGAATCATTTCTGGATCACGGCCATCAATACGCGGAGAACCTTGAGTGATACGACCACGAACAACTGTTTTTTCTAAGTCGTGGAATAAATCTTTTACTTCTTGAACGTCAACTTCAGCGTCGGCTTCAAGTAATTGCTCAACAACAGCGTTGCGAATTTCAGCAATTTTTTCATAACGAACGGCTTTTTCAGTAATTTGGTAAGCTTCGTTAACTTGTGCTTCTGAAAGTTCAGCAATTTTAGCAATTAAATCAGCATTTTTAACTGGAGCAGTCCATTCCCATTTAGGGTTGTTAACTTCTGCAGCCATTTCTTTAATTGCTGTAATCGCTGTTTGCATTTGCTCATGACCGTATACAACAGCACCAAGCATAACTTCTTCAGATAATACGTCAGCTTCAGACTCAACCATTAATACGGCTGAATCTGTACCTGAAACAACTAAGTCTAGTTGTGAAGTAGCTAACTCAGATTGTAACGGGTTAAGAATATATTTGCCGTCAGTATAACCAACACGCGCTGCACCAACAGGACCGCTAAAAGGCATACCTGAAATAGCTAATGCAGCAGAAGTACCTAATAAAGAAATAATATCTGGGGCAATTTCTGGATTAGCAGAAACTACAGTAATAATAACTTGAACTTCGTTTGTAAACCCTTCAGGGAATAATGGACGAATTGGACGGTCAATTAAACGCGCGATTAATGTTTCTTCTTCTGAAGGACGACCTTCACGTTTGAAGAAACCACCTGGGATTTTACCTGCAGCGTAAGTACGCTCTTGGTAGTTAACCGTTAATGGGAAAAAGTCTTGACCTGGCTTAGCTTCTTTTTTACCTACAACAGAGACTAATACAGAAGTATCGTCCATGCTTGCCATAACGGCACAAGAGGCTTGACGAGCAATAACACCCGTTTCTAGAGTAACGGTATGTTGACCGAACTCAAATGATTTAGTAACTGGTTTGAACATATTATTAGTTCCTTAAATATTTTTGATTTTAATCAATCTGTACAATTATTTATTCACTTAGTTAATCATTTGATATTAAGGCGTTACCGATAAGTTACGCACCAAGTTGAACAAAAAATTATACAGTTTGATTGATTAGTTTTTTGCAAATACAAAATTTGCAGGCACATTATACTGAACAGTTATATTTTTACTAGCATCAAAGGCAAAATGTTATGGTTAAAGGTGTAAAAACAGACGGTTTTTTATTAATATTTTCAAATTACATAAATTGAAAATATATGCAGCTATTATTGGGATAAGTTATTACCACTGAGATAGTTTTTTAAATAATACAATAGCAAAACGTCAAAGCCTGTGGCTTTACATGAAGTTCTTCTTAGCGGATAGTGTCTTGGACATAAAATTTGGTTGCTAGCTTATTAATCAAGAATATTACAATTAAAGCCCTACTTATACACCAGATAAAGTATTAATCACCGGATAATAACTACAGATTTATTAGCATTAGAAAGCACAATACATTAGAGCAAGTGTTATATCAGAATGGCTTAATCAGACTACAGTGTCGTAAGCTTACGCTCTTAATAGAAAACAGCTTTATTATGCCCTTTCGAACTAGTCACTTTAAAATACGATATACAAAGCAATAAAAAAGGAGCCGTTAAGCTCCTTTGAATATTCTTTATTTAAATCTAGTCTTAACGACGTAGACCTAATTTACCGATTAAAGCAGTGTAACGTTCAACGTTTTTGCCTTTTAAGTAATCAAGTAATTTACGACGTTGGCTTACCATACGTAGTAGACCACGACGTGAGTGATGATCATGGATGTGCTGTTTAAAGTGACCTTGTAAGTGGTTGATTTGTGTAGTTAACAAAGCAACTTGAACTTCTGGAGAACCAGTATCACCTTCAGCTTGTGCGTATTCTGCAACGATAGCAGCTTTTTCAGCAGCATTTAAAGACATAATATTTACCTTAATTTTAGTGTTTTAAGAATCGCGTCTAGCCGAACACTAAATCAGCAAGACGTTCTAAGAGCGCGTATTCTATCAGCAATAACTCGAAATGCAACTTTTACTGATATAACCAATATTTCTCTAACTAACTACTGTGATTCGTTTAGGTGCAACTAAACCATCATCGTCAATTTCGCCAACACCGATAAACTCACCCGTATCAACATCATCACCGATAAACACTTGCACTAAACCATCACTAGGTCCGTTAGAGCATTGCACAGGATTACCATGTCGTAAGAAATTAGCTGACATATCGTCAACAAATACCGATGGTATTCCATCACATGCTGTCGTCATAGGTAATAGCAAGGGATCTAAATAAACCGACGGGTGAACATCTTCAGCTTGTGCTTGCTCTAGCAAAGCTTCTAACTCGGCCATTGTTACCATACGCTCGGTTGGGTAATTTCCAACAGCACTTCGACGAAGTTGAGCAACATGTGCACCACAACCTAACAACTCACCTAAATCATCGATAATGGTGCGGATGTAGGTGCCTTTAGATACATGAATATCTAAATCGACTTCATCACCTTCAAAACGCAATAAATCTAATCTAAATACCGTAATATCACGAGACTCTCTTGGTACTTCAATACCTTCACGTGCATATTTGTATAAAGGTTGCCCTTGATACTTTAACGCAGAATACATTGATGGTATTTGTTGCGTTGTGCCACGAAATGAATCTAATGATGTTGCTAATTGCTCAGCACTAACGTCAACCGGTTTCTCGCTAACTACTTCACCATCGGCGTCACTGGTTGTAGTTCGAACACCTAATTTCGCAGTCACTTGATAAGTTTTATCGGTATCAAGTAAGAACTGAGAAAACTTAGTCCCTTCACCTAAACATATCGGTAACATGCCAGTAGCTAGGGGATCTAAAGCACCGGTATGCCCTGCTTTTTGTGCAAAGTAAATATGCTTTACTCGCTGCAGTGCATTATTAGATGACATATCGTAAGGCTTATCGAGTAACAAAACACCGTTAATTGCACGGCCTTTTCTTTTCTTAGCCATTATTATCACTCTCTGGCTTTGGTGTTTCGTCGATTTCGCCTTCGTGATTTTTCATATCTTCCGCTACGGCTTTATCTACTAAATTACCCATACGAACACCTTCTACCATAGAACTATCATAGATAAATCTAAGCTCTGGCATAATGCGCGCTTTAATACGTTTAGCTAACAAAGTACGAATGTAACTTGAAGCTTCATTTAATACATCAAGTGAAACATCAACGTTTTGCCCTTCAAGTGTAAAAAAGGTAACAAATATTTTTGCATAAGCTAAATCACGGGTAATTTCTACCGCATTAACGGTTACCATACCTAAACGTGGATCTTTGACTTCGCGTTGAATAATCATCGCGATTTCTTTTTGAATTTCTTGTGCAACTCGATCAGTGCGAGCAAATTCTCTGGCCATAATTAATTCCTAAGACCTAATTATATTTAACTTGGTACGAATTTAACCACCATACACTTTAAATATTAGGTATATTTTTCAAATGAAAATGGAGGCTAAGCCCCCATTTTAACTAAACCATGAAAACTAAACGCGATTAAAGTGTGCGTTTAATTTCAACCGTTTCAAATACTTCAATTTGGTCACCAACGCGAACGTCGTTGTAGTTCTTAACACCGATACCACACTCAGTAGCGTTACGAACTTCTTGTACGTCATCTTTAAAGCGACGTAAAGATTCCAACTCACCTTCGTAAATAACTACGTTATCACGTAGTACACGAATTGGTGCTGAACGTTTGATAATACCTTCAGTAACCATACAACCAGCAATTGCGCCAATTTTAGGAGACTTAAATACGTCACGAACTTGTGCTAAGCCAATGATTTCTTGTTTAAACTCAGGAGCAAGCATACCGCTCATTGCTGATTTAACTTCGTCAATCAAAGCGTAGATAACGCTGTAGTAACGTAAATCGATTTTCTCTGCTTCAATCACTTTACGCGCTGTTGCGTCGGCACGTACGTTGAAACCAACCATAATTGCGTTAGACGCTGCAGCAAGTGTTGCATCAGTTTCAGTAATTGCACCAACACCACTACCGATAATGCGTACTTTAACTTCGTCAGTAGAAAGTTTAGTTAGTGAATCAGAAATCGCTTCAAGTGAACCTTGTACATCAGACTTAAGTACCACGTTAACTTCAGAAACTTCACCTGTAGCCATGTTAGCAAACATGTTTTCAAGCTTAGATTTCTGTTGGCGTGCAAGTTTAACATCACGGAACTTGCCTTGACGGAATAAAGCAACTTCACGCGCTTTCTTCTCATCTTTAACAACTGTTGCTTCGTCACCAGATTGCGGAACACCACTTAAACCAATAATTTCTACTGGGATAGATGGGCCTGCCGATTGAATCGTTTTGCCGTTTTCATCACGCATAGCACGAACACGACCATATTCTAAACCACACAGAACGATATCGCCTTGGTTCAATGTACCTTCTTGAACAAGTATAGTCGCTACCGGGCCACGACCTTTATCAAGTTTTGACTCAACAACAACACCGTTAGCCATTTTATCAACGACAGCAGTGAGCTCTAATACTTCAGATTGAAGTAATATCGCGTCAAGTAATTCGTCAATGCCTAAACCTGTTTTAGCAGATACATGACAGAATTGAACGTCGCCGCCCCACTCTTCAGATAATACATCGTGTTGTGATAGTTCACTTTTAACACGCTCTGGGTCTGCACCCTCTTTATCCATTTTGTTAACCGCGATAATAATTGGTGCTTCAGATGCTTTAGCATGCTGAATAGCTTCAATTGTTTGTGGCATTACACCATCATCTGCGGCTACAACAATAATGACGATATCTGTAGCTTTAGCACCACGCGAACGCATGGCAGTAAACGCTGCGTGACCAGGAGTATCTAGGAATGTGATCATTCCGTGTCCTGTTTCTACATGGTATGCACCAATATGCTGAGTAATACCACCCGCTTCGCCAGCAGCAACTTTTGCTTCACGAATGTGATCAAGTAACGATGTTTTACCGTGGTCAACATGACCCATGATAGTAACAACCGGAGCACGTGTAATCGCTTCACCTGAATGATCACGATCTGAAAGTACCGCTTCTTCAAGGGCATTCTCTTTTACTAACACTACTTCACGGCCCATTTCTTCAGCAACTAGCGCCGCTGTTTCTTGGTCGATTACTTGGTTAATGGTTGCCATAGCACCCATTTTAAACATAGCTTTAACAACTTCAGCGCCTTTAACAGACATTTTGTTTGCTAATTCAGCTACCGAAATAGTTTCACCAATGCGTACTTCGTTAAGTTTAATTTCTACAGGTTTAGTAAAACCATGTTTTAAACTTTGAGGTGAAGAAAGGCTTAACTTGCCTTTGCCTCTAGCATTACGACCGCCGCGGTTGTTTCTGTCTTGGCCTGCTGGTTTTTTCTTCTTACGTCGACGACCACTTTCGTCAGCAGAGTCACTTTTATCTTCAGCTTCTTGTGCGTATTTAGAAGAAGTTAAATGTACAACTTCCTTTTCTTTCGCTTTACGTTCAGCTTCTTGCTCTTTCCAACGTGCTTCGTTTTCTTCTGCAAGCTTACGTGCAACTTCTGCAGACAAGCGTGCTTCTTCTTCCGCTTTCGCGGTTAATTCAGCTTCTTGTTGTAAACGTAATTTTTTAGCTTCTTCCGTTTCAGCAACTACTGGTGCAGGCTTAGGCGCCTCTTCAATATTTTTTGCTTTCGCGATAGCAGCTTGTTTAGCTTTAGCTTCTGCTTCAAGTTTTGCTTCAGCTTTTGCTGCGGCTTCAACTTCAGCTTTTGCGGCAGCGGCAGCGGCAGCATTTACAGCTTCTTTAGCATCTGCTTCAGCTTTTGCTGCAGCATCAATTTCTGCTTGAACACGTGCTTCTTCAGCCGCTTTTGCTTCAAGTTCAGCTTGTTGTTGCTCTTCTAAATCGCTACGTTTTACATAAGTGCGTTTCTTGCGTACTTCTACTTGAACTGATTTAGCTTTGCTACCGTGACCTAAAACTAAAGTAGACTTTTTCTTACGGCTTAATGTCATTTTACTTGGGTTAGCCGTTGAGTCATCACCGTGTTGCTTTTTCAAATAATCAAGTAGGTTTTCTTTTTCTTCTTGCGAAACAGAATCGGTTGCCGATTTGCTCACACCTGAGTCAGCCAATTGGCTCACTAAGCGATCCACCGGTGTACCGATCTCTTTGGCAAGTTGTTCTACTGTTACGTTTGCCATCTATATAATTCTCCCGATGCGTTATTCTTCGTTAAACCAACAAATATTACGTGCAGCCATAATTAGCTCGCCCGCTTTGGTTTCATCTAATTCTTCAATGTCTGATATTTCATCAACGCCTTGTTCTGCAAGGTGTTCTAATGTAGTAATACCACGACTCGCTAATACAAACGCTAAATGGCGTTCTAAGCCAGGAAGGTTTAATAAATCTTCTGCTGGCTCTGCACCTTCAAGTGTTTCTTCACTTGCTAATGCTTGAGTAGTAATTGCTGCTTTTGCACGCTCACGTAATTCTTCAACAATGTCTTCATCCATGCCGTCAATATCAAGCATTTCAGCAACAGGTACGTAAGCAATTTCTTCTAATGAAGTAAAACCTTCTTCTACTAACATCAGAGCAAAATCTTCATCAAGATCTAACTTGTCAGTGAATAATGTTAATACCTTATCGTTTTCGGCTTGATGCTTTTCATTCATGTCAGCAACAGTCATTACGTTTAATTCCCAGCCAGTTAACTGACTAGCTAAACGAATGTTTTGACCACTACGACCAATCGCCATGGCTAAGTTGCCTTCTTCAACAGCGATATCCATAGTGTTCTTGTCTTCGTCAACAATAATCGAAGCAACTTCAGCTGGTGCCATAGCATTGATAACGTATTGAGCCGGGTTGTCATCATATAAAACGATATCAACACGCTCGCCGCCTAATTCACCAGAAACGGCTTGAACACGTGAACCGCGCATACCAACACAAGCACCAACTGGGTCGATACGTTTGTCGTTACTTTTTACAGAAATTTTTGCACGAGAACCAGGATCGCGAGCTGCGCCCTTAATCTCAAGCATTTCTTCACCAATTTCTGGTACTTCAACACGGAAAAGTTCAATCAACATTTCAGGTTTAGTACGGCTAACAAATAATTGTGCGCCACGTGCTTCTGGTTTAATTTCATAAAGTAAACCACGAATACGGTCGCCTGGACGGAAACTTTCGCGTGGTAACATGTCATCACGATAGATAATTGCTTCTGCATTATTACCTAAGTCTAGAATAACGCTGTCTCGGCTTGCTTTTTTCACTACGCCCGTGATGATTTCACCAATTTGCTCTTGGTAAGCATCAACAATAAGGCCGCGTTCAGCTTCGCGAATTTTTTGCACAATAACTTGTTTTGCCGTTTGTGTTGTAACACGATCAAACTTCACTGATTCAATTTGATCTTCAACATAATCACCAACGTTTAACTCAGCATCTTCATATTGCGCCGCTGCTAAGCTTATTTCAGCATACGGGTTTTCCATCGGTGTTTCGCTTTCATCAACAACTAACCAACGACGGAAAGTGTCAAACTCACCCGTTGCACGGTCAATACTTACACGAACTAAAATCTCACCTTCATATTTCTTTTTTGTTGCTGTTTCTAAAGCGGTTTCCATCGCTTCAAAAATGCTTTCTCGTGGTAATGCTTTTTCATTAGAAACAGCATCTACGACCAGTAATATTTCCTTACTCATGCTAGTTAGCCTTTCTCATTATTATAAATTATTTATTGTGGTTATAAACAAGGTGAGCCTTGTCTACGTTACTAATAACAAGTTCATATTCCTCGTTATCAACCATTACAATTAGACTATCGTTCTCTACGGCAACCAATTTACCTTTAAATTTACGACGACCGTTTAATGGCATTGAAATTTTAGCTTCAACCGTTTCACCCACAACCGCTTCAAACTGCGATTTTTCAAAAAGAGGACGATCAAGCCCTGGTGATGAAACTTCTAAGCTATATTCACTACTAATTGGGTCTTCTACATCTAGAATAGCCCCTACTTGACGACTTACTTCAGCGCAGTCATCAACATCGATACCATTTTCATGGTCGATAAATAATCTTAAAACCGAATGGTTGCCGGCACTGATAAATTCAACGCCTAATAATTCCTTACCCGTTTCTTCAACGGCAGGACGTAACATCTCGGTTAATTTGTGTTCAAATTTAGCCAATCACTTTTCTCCAATTTGGAAGAGTTCAGAAACAAAAAAAGGGCATAAAGCCCAGCGATACACCTTGCTGCTATTGCACCTTTTACAAAGTTAAGATACAAAAAAGCCCCAATACGCGGGGCTTATTCACTGAACCCACGATGTAAACCAAGTAATAACGTTCTTGGTTCTGTATAACAATATCTTAGATGTATATCTACTTTCGATAAAATCTATTCAGTGAAATATTGCTACATTCAAGCTGCGCAAATTATATAGAGTTGCTGCTTATATGGCAAGCTAATTTTCGTAGTGATTTAGGCTTGAGATTATAATCTTGTCGACCTTATTAGAAAAGAATAGTTACTATTTATGCTAACATTACTATAATAATTATTGTGGCATTATCAGATAGTTAGTAAATTAGTCTAATTTATGATAAAAGTTGCTACAGTTGATATCTTGCAATCTTAATTAAGTATATAAAGGCACTTTGAAATTATATGTATACATATTCTCGTTTACTCATCAGAAACTTGTTTATTGCGATAGGCTTTTGTGCCTGTGTATCCCTAGCTAGCATTCTTAGCTTAGCTTCACATATTGAAGAACAGCAAACTCAACATCAAGCAACGTTGCTAAAACTAGACAAGCAAATAGATTTTGGAAGTTCTGAAGTACTGGCGAAGCAACTCGCTAATATTAATCAGTATCAATACATTAATATTATCAATATAGAAGGTGCTGTTATTATTAATGAACAACGTAAACCTACTTTTATTGACGAATATTTATTAGCCCCTAAAAGTCAAATTAAACTAACTAATTCAGATTTAATTATTCAGTTCCAATTAGCTGCACACACACAATTAAAATCTTTACAGTTAACGCTAGTCAATGTATTCATTATTTCATTGTCTTTTGCTGTGCTTTTGATGCCGTTAAGTATTGCAAGATCACGTAAGTTTGCTAAGAAAATTGATCAACAAGTCACACGTGAACTCGCATTTATTATTGCTGAAAAAGAAAGTCCTCTGACCGCAAATAGTCATGATACAAGTTTACCTGAAATTGAGAAAAGCTTAATTGATTTAAGAGCACTCATTGCCAATAAAATTACCGCAACAACTTTGCTAGAAAAAGACGCTTATATTGAGCCGGTAACGAAATTAGAAAACCGCAATCGTTTTGTGCAGTTTTTTGAAAATGCTGATAGCCGTTCAAACTTTGGCGTTTTGTCTATTACTCGCTGTTCAGAGTTACAAACAATTAACCAAATACATGGTTATCATGAGGGTGATAATTATATTCGCAAAGTTTCCGAGATTATGAAAAATGCGGTCAGTCGATATAAAGGTGCACAAGTTTTTAGATTGAACAGTTCAGATTTTGCAACATTACTGCCAAATGTTAATTTAAAAGGTGCTGAATCATTTGCGACTGAATTAACCAGTAACTTTAATAAATATCAACAAGCATCAGACTTAGACTCTGTGGGTTATACAGGCTTAGTTTACTTTGATAATGATAAACCACTGGGTGAATTATTAGCACTAGCCGACACCGGCATTAGTGTTGCTCAAACACAAAAAGTAAATGCTTGGTATGCGCAAACAGATACCAGCATTATTGACAACAGTAGTGCAAGTTATGGTAATCAAAATTGGCGTCAAGAAATTGATAGTGTAATTGCCAATCAGCGTGTTAATTTGCTAGTTCAACCAATAAAGCCTAGCAGCCCTAATAATCGAGTATACGGTGAAATTTTAACGCGCTTTTTAAACAGTAATGAAGATATATTACCCACAGCTTCTTTTATAGCGATGGCAGAAAAGCTTGATAAAATAGTCGCGGTCGATCAAATGATCATTGAAGCGGCAATTAAAGAAATCTCTAATCGTAATATGCAAGATAACTTCTTTGGTATTAATGTTAGTTCACGCTCAATAAACGATGGTCATTTTTTAATTTGGCTTGAAAGAAGGCTATTACGCGACACGGTTATTGCATCAAAACTTGTTTTTGAAATTACCGAAAGTGGTTTACAGCATAACATCAAAGCAAGTAAAAACTTTATTGATATGGTGCATAGAGTGGGTGCAAGAATTACTGTCGAACGTTTTGGTATTGGCTTAACTTCGTTTAAGTTTTTTAGAGATTTAAAGCCTGACTTTATTAAAATGGATAGCACTTATACTCGAGACATTGACGAAGATAAAAACAATCAATACTTTATGCGTTTAATGGTAGATTTAGCGCATAGATTAAGTATTAGCGTGCTAGCTGAAAGTGTTGAAAGCCAAGAAGAGAAGTTCATGCTTGAAAAGCTCTTTGTTGATGGTTGTCAGGGATTTTATATTGGTAAACCACGAACTATATCGTCATCTTAACTGCGAAGTATTAATTCTTAAGCCACTAAAATATAGTGGCTTTTTTATTGCTTCTTATAGAAATATATACGCCAATGTTGTTTCAATTGTTCAACTTTACAACGATTTTATAAACACATTTCAATCAACCGACATTTAAAATTAATAACCTTACAGTTCATCTGTTGTTTATTGCTTGATAAACACGGATAATAGTGCCAATTTTCACGGTAAAATAATAAGCGAATGACTGATTATCTCTTGCTACTTGTTGGCACAGTATTAGTAAATAACTTTGTTTTAGTTAAGTTTCTAGGCTTATGCCCTTTTATGGGTGTATCTTCCAGAACAGAAACGGCTATCGGCATGTCGTTTGCGACTACCTTTGTTATGACACTAGCTTCACTGCTAAGCTATATCGTTAATAGTTATGTTCTAGCACCTTTAGGCCTAGAATATTTAACTACCATGACCTTTATTTTAGTGATTGCTGTTGTTGTGCAATTTACCGAAATGGTGGTACATAAAACCAGTGCTAATTTATATCGCTTATTAGGTATCTTCTTACCACTTATTACGACTAACTGTGCCGTACTCGGTGTAGCTTTATTAAACTTTCAAGAACAACACAACTTTTTCGAGTCAATTATATATGGCTTCGGCGCTGCAGTTGGTTTTTCACTGGTACTAATCATGTTTTCAGCCATGCGTGAAAAACTTGCTAATGCTGATATCCCAACGCCATTTAAAGGTTCCGCTATTGCCATGATCACAGCAGGTTTAATGTCTTTAGCCTTCATGGGTTTTTCTGGTTTGGTTAAAATTTAATGAGTACTCTTATCGCAATATTAGTCGTTGGTGTGCTTGCTGCTTTGTTTGGAGCCCTTCTCGGTTACGCCTCTGTACAATTTAAAGTTATTGGTGATCCACTTGCAGAGCAACTAGATGCTTTACTACCACAAACGCAATGTGGCCAATGTGGATATCCAGGTTGTAAGCCTTATGCAGAAGCGGTTGCTAATGGCGAAGCTATCAATAAATGTGCCCCTGGCGGTGAAGACACCATTAAAAAAATAGCTGATTTAATGGGCGTTGAAGTACAACCATTAGATGGTAATCATGAAACCGATAATACACCGAAAGTTGCTTTTATCATTGAAGAAGACTGCATAGGTTGTACTAAATGCATTCAAGCCTGCCCTGTTGATGCCATTATCGGTACCACAAAGCAAATGCATACAATAATTGCTGACGAATGTACTGGCTGTGACTTATGTGTTGCACCTTGTCCGGTAGATTGTATTGAGATGATCCCATTAGCCACAACAACACAAAACTGGCAATGGGATTTAAATAGTATTCCTGTTGTACAAATAGATTAAAAAAGAGGTTTTGGTGGAATCGGTAATTGAACGTATAAAAAAAGGAAATTTTTCGCATTTTCACGGTGGTATTCACCCGCCTGAGCAAAAATTTCTTACCAGCACTAAACCTATTGCCAGTGCACAAATACCTGAGCAGCTAATCATTCCGCTACGCCAACATATTGGCCAAGCTGGAAAATTAATTATTAGTGTTGGTGACAGGGTACTTAAAGGACAAGCTCTCACGACTATAGATACCCCAATGTCGTTGCCTGTTCATGCACCAACAAGTGGTACAATTACTGATATCAAATTAATGCCGATACCTCACCCATCAGGGTTGAGCGAAGCTTGTGTAATATTAACGCCTGACGGTGACGACACATGGCAGCAGCGTAAAATATGTCCTGACTATAAGTTATTAAGCAAAGAAAATATTTTAGATAAAATTGCTAATGCTGGTATTGCTGGAATGGGCGGCGCTGGATTTCCTACAAAAGTAAAAGTGAGTACACTCTCAAAGATTGAATATTTAATTATTAATGCTGCTGAGTGTGAACCCTATATCACCGCTGATGATTTATTAATTCAAGAGCATAGCCCAACCATTTTAGATGGTATAAAAATAATCGACCATTTATTGTCACCAACAAACATTCTTATTGGTATTGAAGACAATAAACCTAAAGCAATTGACGCTTTAATGAAGGCTACCGCCGATATTGACCACCTTCAAGTTTGTGTTATTCCAACAAAATATCCGAGTGGCGGTGAAAAACAGCTGATTCAGATATTAACTGGGCAAGAAGTACCTTCAGGTGTTTTACCTAGCTCTTTAGGTATTGTTATGCAAAACATTGGCACTTGTTTTGCCATTGCCGATGCTGTCATTAATGATACTCCTCTTATAAAGCGTGTAGTGACTATAAGCGGGCAAGCACTTGAGAAACCTCAAAATATCTGGGCATTAATTGGTACACCGGTCGGCTTTTTAACAAAGCATTGTGGTTATCAAAATAATGAAAAGCAACATTTAATTATGGGTGGCCCTATGATGGGCTTTAGTTTGCCCACAGATCAAATACCGGTCATAAAAAGCACTAACTGCATTTTAGCACCGAGTGAAATTGAAATAGCTTCACCTTTTTCTTCTACTAGTAGCAAAGAAGTAGAATGTATTCGTTGCGGACAATGTGCTGATGTATGCCCTGCACAATTACTGCCTCAAGAATTACAATGGAGTGCAAAAGCAAAAGATCAACCTCAACTGGCCAAACTTAATTTATTTGATTGCATTGAATGTGGTGCTTGCGCTTATGTATGCCCTAGCCAAATTCCTTTAGTGCATTATTACCGTGTCGCCAAAGCTGAAATTCGTCAACAAAAATTACTTGATATAAAAGCTGAAAAAGCCAAAGTAAGGTTTGAAGCACGAAAATTAAGACTGGAGCGTGAAAAAGTTGCCCGCGCCGAAAAACATAAAAAAGCAGCAGAAGCTCGCAAAGCCAGAATGAACTCTGGCACAACGGCAGCTAAATCTGAGAAATCTGCTGTAGCTGATGCACTTGCACGTGTGAAAGCTAAAAAGGCACAAACGAATAAAGCAATAGCGAGTTCAGACAGCAACAAAGAAAACTCACCAACAGAGCAAGTTGACTCAGGCAAAAGCCAAGTAGCAAATGCCATTGCTCGAGCAAAAGCGAAAAAACTAGCTCAGCAAGAACAAGCGCAGATTGACGCTATAGATACGCAACAAGACAACGAATCTCCAAGTTCACTAGCAACTACAAAAATCGAGCCTGTTGTAATAGATAAAAAAGCAAAAGTAGCCGCTGCTATTGCAAAAGCGAAAGCAAAGAAACGTCAAAAAGAAACAACAGCGAATAATA
>NZ_BAAJLU010000030.1:0-20932 GCF_057550865.1 Colwellia sp. NW0002-52-1
GTGTTCATTTTAAAACAAGCCCAACTAAATCAATGTATGTTTTTAGAGCAGGTAGAACTAAAAATATCACTGTAAAAATTACAGCCCATTTTTTACTAAACCACCACTTTTTAAGATCCTGAAAATGGTCTGGGAGAACTTCAAGTTTATCTGTCTCAGAAACTACACTCGAATTAATTTGTAATGATATGTCTGTATCATATTTAACAAGTTTCAGAGTACGTAACTTATTTATTGATGCTTCAGAATAGCAATCGAGGGCTTCTAAATCAGAAGTCATCATGCTATTTCCTTTATTAATAAAGTGTTCTGCTAAATACTTTAAAAGAACTTTATCATCTTCCGTGTACACCGAACTCTCCTTGAACACTAACGCCTAATTAACAGGCAAAAAATTGTTGGCTAAAATCAGCGACGAAGGAGTAAAAGCCAACTGTTTTTTGTCCTTGTTTAATTTCTTGTTATGTGAATTTACCACTTTACTGATTGTTGATAAATCTCCAAAACCTTAAGAGCTTTGTCTGATAATTCTATTGATATAGGGTTATTTTCGATTTTGTTACCTTTGTCAGTAACTGCCTTAATTGTGATAAATTTATCGGATAGCATATAAGATAAATAGTCGTGTGATGGTATTAAACTTGACACTTTATCGCCAAAAAGCACTATCATTGCGCGATTATTAAAGTTGTCAAAAGTTACATGCCAATTGCCAGATTCTGTAGACTTATCTGTCATTTCTTTTATAAATGTACAAAGCTTTATTATCTTAGTAGAAGGTAACTTATTGATAAGTGCTCTTCTTTTTGATTGAGATCCCATCCATGTCAAAAATCCAAAACTTATTACGACATAAATAGCAAATATAAAGCTTTCATTAGAGTTAAGTACTACTGGCTTTTCCATCCAAAGTCGCATACATATACCTACTAATATTAAGGATACGATTGCGTACCAACTAGAGTATTGAGCTATTTGTTCTGACTCTAAAGTTTTGTATTTTCTATTTTCTATTTTTAATTCCAAAGTTTTCATAAAGCTCCAAGTATGAAGGATTCACATAACAGCTTATTATGAGGAAAAAATCCTTGTTTAAACAAGGAAAAAATCCTTCTTTCATATTTTAAGATAATCAAAACATACCTTATTTATTCAATATCTACAATAAGTTACTCATAAAACATTTCGTTATGTCAAAGGCATAAACGAGAATATTTCCTTTTTATTGGATGAAAGCAGGAAATCGCACTAAACTGTACAAATATACAGCTCAATTTGTTGCGTAACAAAAATAAATAAGGATAAATATATGAGCTCTCTTTTTCCTACCCATATTAAAGAGCAGATGAAACTGCGGGGGCAGGTTCGTTGAAATATCAGCAGTGTGCTCTAACCAACATATTAATGGAGTTCTATTATGTCCGCTTAGGCTCATTGCAGCCTTTACTTATCAAGAATATTCCGGCCAAATAGTTATATGTTTATAAACATGAAAGGGCAACGTTTTACAGCTGATTAATAGAGTTACTGATTATCGATACGGTGGCTTTTCTCACCCAAAAATTCATTGTAAAGCTTTTCATGGGCCGCTTTTGAAAAGGTATCTGTGCGATGTTCATATTGTGATATCCAGTCAACTAGCATAGTTAAATTAGCATCTTGCTCGGCTTTGGTTTTATATTTATGTGGCTCCCAAGGACGTTTTTTCGCATTGCTAATACAAAGCTCTACCGGTAGGTTTAAGAATATAATTTCACTGCAATACTTTAATGTGTGGGTTAATAAATCACTGTAACAGCCTTCTATCACCCACTGGTTATTTTGCTTAATAAAAAGGTCTATTTCACCAACCGAAATATCGACACTTTGACGATGCGGCACAGGTGATTTTTCGGTGATTGGAAGCCAAGCCAAAGTGTCTAAATCTAAATGCGCAAGTTGGTGTTGCTCTGCAAGGTGTTTTGCCAAGCTAGATTTACCCGATGCAGAGTTGCCAAAAATCACAATTTTTTTAACGTCGCTACTTGCTGCTAACATGGCAATAAATTAAACCTTATTTTGTTTCGCTATTAGCAATACTATCCGTATCACTTGCCAAAGTGCTTTCATCCGAGCCTGTTGCTAAATCAGCTTCAGCCTCTTTCGCAGCAATCGCCGCACGCTCTGCTTTTGAGACATACTTTGGCTTGTTAGAATTTTGCAGTTTAGCATTCATCTTTTTAAGCTTTGATTTCAAGGTTTGATTAATTTTCTTTTTACGGTTCATATAACAGGTATGCTTCTTTTAATGATTAAGGTGTTTAATGGTTGAACGATAGTTATCAGTAGTTAACTACTGATAACCGCGAGTTAATAAAACCCGCAAACTTAGTAATATTATAATGCGGTAATCGCTTGCTGCTTAAATTTATGGCTATTTAAGCCTATTTAAGCAAAGGGTGATCCGCAGGTAATTGCTTAGCAATCCATAATGCTAATTTGTGTTTCATGCTAGCTAAGTCTTCGCCGTCTTTTGGCAAAGGTTGAATAAGTTTATCGTTAACTAATAAACGGTATAAGCTTTCAACTTTTTCCTTGGCAGCATTGGTGGCTGAAAAGCCATTGTAGCCACGATTTTTTGCGTAGCCTTCACCTATAGTAATGGCTTTTTTTAATAATTCTGCTTCATTTTTTAACTTCTTCATTTGCCGAATTGCTTCCTATTTTTGTATTAATTTCTAATTGGCACACCATTAACACAAATGCATTAATGATGTAGCCATTATCAAGCTCAAGGTATTAGTCTGTTATGTATTAAAACCCTAAGCGGCTGGCATATCCAAGTAAAAGGCATTAAGTTTATTGCCATCTAAATCTCTAAAATAACCAGCATAAAAACCTTCCATTTCGCCTCTTGGGCCAGCAGGCCCTTCGCAGGTAGCACCCAACTCAAGTGCTTTTTGATAAAAGGCATCTACTTCATCGGTAGAGTTAAGCATGATAGCGACCATAACGCCGTTACCCACTGTAGCAGGCTTACCATCAAAAGGTTTCGTGATAGATATACCGGCTTCTTCTGACGATCTTGACCAAGCAATAAATTGCTCAGTTTCTATAAATCGAGTTGCGCCAATGGTGGCAAGTAATTCATCATAAAAAGCGACTGCTCGCTGTAAATCATTGGTGCCTAAAGTTACGTAACCTATCATGGTATATCCCTCTTAATTTACATTTTAGAAATCAGCCAACATTGATGGTTCAAACTGGTCGGTTGATAGTGTTAAGTTGAGCTTTTCTAATCGTGCATTCAATTCATTTATATCGCTATTGAGTTTAGACATTGTGAGCGTATTGTCATCTAATAAATACACTTGTTTTAAACTTGCATAATAAAAATTCAAAATAATTAAGGCATTGACGTTTACGTCGTCAACTTCTGCAGCGGCTTTAATTTTTTTCAGTTTACGATAAATAAAGTTCTGTTGCTGTTTAACTTGCCAAACATAATATACTTCACTAAAAAAGGCACTAAAGCGCAGTCTATGTAGCGCGAAAACGCAGGTTAATAACGCAAGTAACACGCCCATAAAGTTATATCTGAAATTACTTTCTGTTGCGGCCTCATTAACCATTTCGCCCGAACCTACATTAACTGAGTTGGGTAATAAGGCATTATCAGCAAAGAGCATAATAAGACCTTGCCCATAAACTAGCGCTAAAGTAAGTAAACTGGCAATAAAGCCAACAATAATAATATTTAAATGTTTACGATAAACGGTTTTCTCAATCTCTTTTAACTTCATTGCTCTACTTACTTGTTAGATTTTATATAGATAATACGGTTATACCAATTGATTTAATGAATCGGTCAGTTTTAAACGAGGATAAATTTTCAGTAGCAAGGCCCTTGATTAAGCAATAGCAGGCTATTGCGATTGAAAGCAACGTAGATACTGGATAATTAAACCGCTTTAGAATGATCGATTGTTTATATCAATTGGTATTTCACTCATTTGAGCTAGTCTATGGCTAGTCCAGAAAAGCGACTAACTTGCTGACTTACGCCACTTTGCCAAACACTTTGGCTACTGGCTATACTTAAGTGCTGCTTAGCTCGAGTGATGCCAGTATATAATAATTCACGCGACAATAATCTATTGTCTTTTTGTTCAGGCAACACCATAGCAACATGTTCAAATTCACTACCTTGAGTTTTATGAATAGTCATCGCGTAAACTGTTTCAAATTTCGGTAAACGCGAAGGTAAAATCCAATTATAACCATCCGTAGCATCTTCAAAAACTGCCATTAAATGGCCTTCGCTATTACGCCAAAGTACGCCAATATCGCCATTATAAACGCCTAGTCGGTAGTCATTTTCGTTGATCATGATCGGTTGAGCGGCATATAAAGGGTTGTTAGACTCGAAACGATTAAAGCCAATAACACCTTTATTACGCAAAATATCAATCACTAGAGCATTCAGGCTTTCAACACCTTGCGGGCCTTTGCGCGTAGAAGATAAAATTCTAAACTTTGCCAGTAAGGTAAATGCCTGTTCGACTTTTTTACATTGCGACAAGGGCACGTAATATTGCTCAACCAAAGGCGTTAACCAAGTTTCAATGCTGCCTGATAATAAGGTTAGTTGTTTGTTTTTAGCCAAAGATTCATTTTGTGGCGAACTTTCCAGCATTTCATTTTGTTTTAATAACTGCCAACTTTCTTGATATTGACCATTAATAACCAAGTTAGCGATTATGCCTATGCCCCCTTCACCATCAAAGCGACGGCTTTTTAATAAAAAGGTAACGCAATCGCTAGCGCTATATTGGTTATAGTGGTTATATTGGCTATTACTGGTGTAAGTGGTGTTACTCGTGTTAGCTGAGTCATCTTTAGTTAACGATTGATAACCCGTTACTTGGCTTAAATACTGATGATTTAAGGCGCTAAAACCGACATGAGGTCTTGGCGCAAAATCAGCGAGTACACTACCAACGGCAACTGAAGGTAATTGATCAGCATCACCTAATAAAATCACTTTAGTGCGTGTTGGCAAGGCGCGAAAAATGCGTGTCATCATAGGTAAATCAACCATAGAGACTTCATCTATCAATAAAATATCAATATCGAGTTTATTCTCTTGGTGATGACGAAAGTTAACTTGCTCAGGTATAACGCCAAGTAGCCTATGAATGGTTTTTGCGCTTTCAGGAATGAGATCTAATATTTTGTCGTCAATACTACCACGAAAATCTGCTACAGCTTTGGTGATAGATTCAGATAAGCGTTGCGCGGCTTTACCTGTTGGGGCAACTAAAGAAATGTTCGGTACAATAAAATTGCCAGCACTTTTAGCTTTAGCTAACATCAAAAGTGCAGCAAGTAACTTAGTAACGGTATAGGTTTTACCTGTGCCAGGTCCGCCTGCAATAATGGCAAAATCTTTATTTATAGCATTGGCAACCGCCACTGCTTGCCAATCAATTTCATTTGTTTGTATATCATTCGCTTGTAAATTGCTTTGAGCAGCTAGGTCTGGAAATAACGTAGCGATAATATTTTTAATATTGCCTGTATCGTTACGCTCTTCATTGTGTGCTTCGTTATGCCCTTCATTAGCAATCTCAGAGTGGCTAATGTCTGACTCAACAAATGTGCCTGCAATGCTTCTTCTTGATCGCACCACCTGCTTTAGTTCTTCTTCAAATTGATAATAGCGGCGTAAATACAAACGTTCGTGGCTTAATACTATCGGTTGTGGTTGATCATCGTCTTTGCTATGGGAATTTGCTAAAGGTAATTCAGCCAACAGTTCAGTGATAGTGGTTAAATCAGCAAATAAAAAGCCTTGAGGTGTTAAGTCATTTGAATTGTTACTGTCGGTAAATAAACGTTTACCTGCAACTTCGTTCAGAGGTAAGCAACTATGGCCATCACGCAAACTTGCGCTTAATGCGATAAGTAAGTGAAACCATTGCTGCTGCTTTTGGCTAATTGTTATATCGGCGTCGTTAGCGGCGTAACTTGATTCAAAGCTAATACACTGAATTAATTCTTTCGCGAAAAAGTAGTCTACAGCAACCAAACCATGGAGATATTTTGCGGCATGTTGAAACGACGTATAAATATTATCCACTTGGCGAGGTACTTGGTTTTCGCTGCTAATTATACCTTCAGACATGCGTAAGTTCTCCGGCAAAAATATTGTCGAGTTTTGCTAATTCTTCAAGGGTAATTTGACGATGATACACCCCACAACCTTGATGATCGTTTTGATCTGTCATGCCGCGTAAATACAAATAATAAATACCACCGAAATGCTGCTCTGGATCGTAATCGGCTAAGGCATATTTTAAATGTCGATGCAGTGCCAAAGCATAAATAAGGTATTGTAAATCGTAATGATTTTTTTCAATATCTTTTCGCATTGCTACGTCGTTATAGTCACTGTAGTTATCACCTAAGTGACTAGATTTATAATCGCAAACATAATACTTACCATCTGACTGAAAAATCAAATCGATAAAACCGTGCATCATGCCTTTAAGCTGTTGATAAGATGGGAGGTGTACACGATGTTGCTGCGATGTTTGATCACTTTTATTACCTTTATTAGTTACAGCAAGGTTATTTCTATGTTCGGTCAGCAGTTTAGTTAATGCACTACTACTCGCTGAGCGCATAGGATAATAAAACTCGGTCTCACGTAAAGTATCTTGTTGCGTTAATTGAGATAAAGACAAGGTATTATCTTGATTCAGTGGCGTTTGTAACACTTCATCTAACCAAGCTACTAGCGATGTATAGCCTTGATCTTGTGCGTTACTTGCTAGGCTTCCATCATTTTTTAATGAAGTTTCTAAAATGGCATCCGCTGCACCGTCAAGAGCAACGTCAATAGCGCCATATTTTACCAACGGCCAATGGCAACTTTTTTGCCAATCAGGGGCTGAAAAATCGGTTTGTTCTAAAATATCATGCAGTAAATTACCGGTTTGTGCGCCTTTGGTTAACGAAAATCGTAGGGCTAAATGGCTATGTGTTAGTGCCGTAAACATAGCCTCTTGTTCATCAGCGAGCAATGTTTCTTGATTATCACGATCTGGCGCTGAAACACCATTATGTCGCAGGTTTTTACTCAGGGCTGAAAAAGAACTTAACCACCAATCACGCTCAATTCTTCCGTTAAATTTGGCAACTTCAGGCGTAGCTTTAGCGATATTTTCGCTATGGTTGTTTGAAATCGCTGGGCTGGATAGGGTTTCATTCGGCGATATGTCAGCCGATAAATAATTATCAAATACTTCAAGGGCAACTTCGTTAGGGTGGTCTTGTGCTAATTGCTGCAAGCTGGCTGGAATATCAGTTTCTGTTTCCCACTTTAATGTTTTACCTAAAGGTGACTTTTGAAAACTGTCGAACGCGGTACTGAGAATATAACAGCGTTTTTCCGCGCGAGTTACCGCAACATAAAGCAAACGTATAGCTTCTGCATAGGCTTCTGATGCCATTCGTAATTTTGCATCTTCTGTGCCATCAAGACTGTGGTGTACACCGCCGTTATCATCATGATGCTCAATAAAGGTTACGTTTCTAGGCCCAAATTTAAGTGGGTCTTTATGGCGAGTGGCAAACGGCACAAACACCACGGGATATTCCATACCCTTAGAGCCATGTTGGGTAATAATACGAATAAGGTTTTCATCGCTTTCTAATCTTAGCTCAGCTTCAACTTCTGGATTGTCTATTTGGCTTTGTTGCTCAAACCAAAACAGCAGTTCTTGAGGATGGCGATGACGTTGACTTGCCCCTTGCAGTAATTCAAATAAGTGCAATAAATTGGTGAGTATACGGTCGGCATCGCTATTATTGCCATCACTCATATCAATATGAAAATGTTGATGCATTAACTGCAATGCCATACTAATAAAGCCCTTAAATTGCCATTCATTGCGCAGTTTTTCAAAGCTAATTTTTAAGTGCTGCCATTGCTGCTCGTCTTGTTGCAGTTGCAGTAATTTATCGCGTTTGAAGCCCATTAATGGGCTTGCTAAAGCGGCAGTGTATAAACGGTCATTCTCTAAAAATAGAATACCTTTTAATACTTGCAGCAAATGTTTAGTTTCATCGCTTTGCAATAAATTGGCGCGATTACTCATAAATACACTGGCTAAACCGCACGCATTTAAGGCCATTTTAATATCGGCAGCTTCAGTGCCATCGCGCACTAATAACGCGATATCGCCACTGGCCATATTAAGCGCTGGATTCGCCAACAAACGTACAATTTCGTTGGCGCACCAAGTAGCCATAGCTACTCGGTAGCCTTGTTTTACTGGCTTATCTTTGCCATCTTTACTTTTAGTGTCAGACTCAACATTAAAATGCACAAATTGCAGGGCGTTAAATTGGTTATCTAAAAACAGTTTTTGGTCTGCCTTTGGTGATGCTTTAACCGGTAAATATGGAATTTGATAACCAAACACATCTACTGCATCCCCTGTTAGTTTATTTCCATAAAACAAACGGTTATAGCCGGTGATCATAGCCGCACTTGAACGCCAGTTAGTGTCCATTACCCATTGAAAATCGCAGTCGTTTCGAGCAGAGAGATAGGCAAAAATATCGCCACCACGAAAACCATAAATCGCTTGTTTAGGATCGCCAATCATATAAAGCGCAGCACTAGGCTGATGGTAGTAAATAGCCTTTAAAATCGAGAATTGCTGAGGATCGGTATCTTGAAATTCGTCAATTAGCGCAACCGGAAATTGCGAAAATATGCTGTTAGCTAAAAACTGTGTGGTGTTATTTTCTTGTCTGTGGTCAAGCTCGTCTGTTGTTAACTTATCTATTGTTAACTCGCCTATTTGTTCATTAATTAAGCATTGATTTAATGTACTAATTAAATCGTCAAAGCCCATAACATTGGCTTGGAGCTTTTTACGGGCGATTTGTTGGCGAATATGATAAATGCCCTTTCTCACTTCCAGTAAAGCGTATGCGCGATTAAGTTGTTTAGCGAGCTCTGGGTGCTGTTTTTTAACAACTTTAGTAAAGTGAAATATATCAAGTAATTCACTTTTAACTTTTGACTTCGCATATCTCTTTCCGTCAATAAATGAAACTGGCATTTTTCCATGTTGGCCAGTAACATCAGCCGACAGTGCTTGCAGCCAGTTTAATAATAAATCTAATTCTTGCTGGCGCTTTTCACGCTCAAGCCCTTTTTTTACATCAATTAGCGACTCGGTTAACATCGCTTTATGTTCATTTAAGCTCGCAATAGCTTGTTCAACTAACGCTTTAAATTCCACACTAATGTTTGCAGGGTCTTGCACGTTCAACACATTTTCTGTACTTAATGCTTTAGAAAACTGTTGAATAAAACTGTTCGGCTCTGACCAAAACTCGGTAACAAGCTTAAAGGCTTGGCTGTTATTTTCGCTGTCTAGGGCTAACACTCGATACCAATCTTGGCAGGCTTCTAGGGTAATGTCTTGAGTGTCAGTTTCCATTTGGGCATTAAAACTAATACCGCTAGCAAAAGCATATTGGTTCAGCACACGTTTGCAAAAACCATGTATGGTAAAAATAGCCGCTTCGTCGATATACAATAAAGCTTGGGTTAAACGTGCTTTCACTTCTAAACTGCCAATATTTTTCTTGGCTAAGTTCGCGCTTAAACTTTTAAAGTAGTCATCGCTAACAATTAAACTGTCCCAGCTATGTAGGCTTTCTCGAATAAAATCATCAATACGACCACGAATTTCTTCGGTGGCATCTTTGGTAAATGTCATTACCAAAATTTGCTCTATTGGCAATTCTCGCTCTAATAATAAGCGTAAAAATATGCGGGTAATATTGTGCGTTTTACCGGTACCAGCACTGGCTTCAATTAAGTGTTTACCTTGCAGTGCAATAGTATTGGCATTTAAATTTTTCATTTTTTAGCTCCCGGCTTTGCGCTAACCTTTACTGTTTGCAAAGCATCGAACATGGGCTGATATATGCCCAATATTTTTGCTGAAACTTGGTGGTATTCGGGGCATTTTGGCCAAAAGTATCGTATGTAAGCATCATCACCAAAAGCTTGAAAGCTGTTACTGTCAGCCCAAAACTGTTCAAACTCTGTTTGTTCAAACACTTTACTTTTACGTATTTTTTCAGCGAGTTCGCCATTAAGTAACAAGGGTTGATGTTGGCCTAAATAAAAGCTTGCCAATAAACGTAGTAATTGCCCTTTCGCATCATCAATATTGCTAAAGTAAAACTGGCTTGGTTTCTGGCTTTTGGTGTCAAAATAGTAGCCATGAGTGGCACTAATACCAGCAAATAACTCGGCGTTTTTTTGCTCTACATCGGCTTGCGCTATTTGAATAATTAACTGATGCACATACAAGGTAAATAAGTCTTTTGCTTTCGCACTACTGCTGCGATAAAACACCGCTTTGTTATCTACAATGGTGATTTTACTGCTCAGCGTTAAGCATTTAGGCAGCACAGCTTTTAATATTGTCAGCTCATGGTTTGAATATAAGCCATCAGCCTGCGCAGTTATATTGCCTAACGCGCTGGCTAAATTAAGCGTAATACTACAATCTATCGGCTCGATATTTAACGCATCGGTTTGTGCTAATTCAGTAATAATAAACTGACTGAAATCTTCGCTGTCTTTTTGCCAACCTTTAATAAGCTCGTCAGTACTGGGTAAGTCGGGCAAATTGCCTGAAAGCTTGGCACTGAGTAAAATATCATCAACACTTTGTTTACTTTGAGTTGGGGCAATATAGTAATTAAGCAGATCTTGTCTTAATAAATAGCTATCGAGATGATTTGGTACAAAGGGCTCTACATCATTTATTAAGGTATCGGTGTTATCGAGATATAAGTAAAGCGCTTGTTGCGCATAATAACGTGCTGGATGCTGATAAAAACGAATGACATCATTCGCCGATAACAGGCAATCAACAATATCAGAGCTGTTTTCAAGCGTGGGTAACGGCTTATCTAATGATAAGTCGCTTGCTGATAATTTATCTTCGTTATCAGCAACTTTTTCAGTTCGGCGTAAGTTCAACCAATTAGCGTCGAAGCTTGCAAAACGTCCAAGATAGTTTTTCTCACTAAACGCCTGCATGGGTAATTGTCTAACTTGGTTAAATTCATTGTTGGGGTTAGTACTTTCAATATCAGCATTTAAGCCAAGTAATTTCCAGCCGTAACCGCGCGCAAGATATTCCATTAATTCTTTTAAAACTAACGATGGCTGTCGGTCTTTATTGTTGCGAATATTTTTGCCTTGATAACTTAAATATAAAGCTTGTCGGGCAGAAATAAGTGCTTCTAAAAATAAGTATCTGTCGTCACCTCGGCGCGATCTATCACCTAATTGTGCCGGTGTTGTGCTCATTAAATCAAAACTTAACGGTTGGCGTTGACGTGGAAATTCACCATCATTTAAGCCAAGAACAGCAATAATTTTGAAAGGAATACTGCGCATAGGCAGCATTGAACAAAAGGTGACTTGGCCTACCATAAACTGGCGACCAGGGTCTGGCTGACTGAAATGGCTGTTTAAAAAATCACGAATAACTGCCAAGCTAATGTCGCTGTTATAAGCTGCGTGTTGGCAATATTCAACTAACGACTCAACAGCGCTGCGCACAACATTGAGGCCGTTATCGTTTTCATCGTCAAATAACTGTTGTAATAATTCAAACAAAAATTGCTGCCATTGCGACGCTGAACGCGCTGTTGACATGTTAATGGCGGTTAATTGCAACTGCTCAATAATTAACATTAATTTACCCAACAACTCGCTATCGCTGCCTTCAATGGTGGGCAATAACATTTGGTTTTGATAAATAGCGCTGTGATCGCCAAAAGCAAAACCGCGCATTAAACGCGATAAACCTTGCTGCCAAGTAAAGCTATCGCTGGTGTTATGTAAACTGTTTGTATCAGACGTTTCACTTTGTGCTAGCACTTGTTGTTTATGTGCTTTATCTAGCCCCCAATGCACGCTTGAAATTTCTAACCAATGGGTGATTTTTTCAATGTCTTCTAAGCTAATACCAAAGCGAGCTTGCATCGCTGGCAATCGCAATAAAGCAATTAAACTCGACACCTGAAAACGACTATCGGGTAACGTTAATAACTGTGCAAACGCGGCCACTAATGGCTCAGCATCTTTACTGATTCGATCGGCAATTGAACATGGCAGTGGTGGTACTTCGTCAGCAATATCTTGCCAACCGCGCGTAAAAACAGCATTAACATAAGGCGCATATTGTTCAACTTGCGGGCACATTACTAAAACATCTTTTGGGGTTAAATTTTTATCTTGGTTGAATTGATGTAATAGCCAGTCGTGTAAACCTTGTACTTCTCGCAACGCACTGTGTGCACTGGTGATTAAAATTGAGCCATCAACTTTAGGCGCTTGTTGCTGGCTTTGCGACTCTGCTGAGCGCGCATCGGTTAGCGATAAAATATCTTGCTGAACACTTGCCAACACATTGGCTTGTGCAAAAGCTTCAGTGCTTGGAGTAACGTTGTCTGCTGCTGTCGAATCTTCGCTGGCCAAATCAGCCACGGCTGACTCAAAAACATCAATATTGATGGTACTGTATTGATATAACAAGGCCATAAATTCTCGACCTTGCTGGCCTAAATTGGCTAACAACGGATTACCCACTTGCCGGTTTATATCGGCTAAATCATGGCTATCTTTTTCAGGTTGTTCATCGTCAACAAACAAACCTAATTGTTGAGTTTGCTCATCGCTGCTTTTATCAATGGTTTGTTCTACTTCATTAAAGCTGGTGCCTTTTAGCCAAACTTCAATAGCATTTTTTTCCGTTACCACATCGCCCCAATAAGCGTAACAAGGGTTCAAGTGGAAAAAGTGCACATCAATTTTAGCACTCAAAGCACTAATAAATTCAAGCCATAGCGGCGCCATGGCATTAATGCCAAAAAACGATAAGCGATGCTTCAAGTCCATTGCTTTTAATCGATCAACATTATTGAGATTTTTTATTGCCAGAGCGACTAATTCTTGTGGGTCGTAAGGTTGTTCACGTACTAACAAATGCCATAGTTTACCTTGCCAAACAGCATTACTTTCTAGTGTTAGGTCAATAGCGTCTGATGTATTTACGCTCGAGGAGTTAGTTTGATCAAAAGTGGGAAATTCGCCTTGATGCCAAGCATGGATCCACTCAGGCCTAAATATTAAATATTGCTCGTATAAATCAGCTAACTGACAGGCTAATTGATAACGTTTTAACTGCTCAGCTTCGCTATATAGTGTATTTACCGTATCTGTTGAATTCGCTTGCCAGTATGTACTTGCCACAGCAAAGGTATTATCACTAATAACCTCATTAGACCCTAATAAGGTATCAATTCGCCATGCGAGTACTTCGCGAGAATAAGGCGATTGCTCTGGAACGTCTTCATCACTGGCTAGATTTCTGATTAAATTCCACAAAAATTGCGACGGTAAAGCATAGCGCATATTCATACTGATGCCGCGCTGTTGAGCCAGCGACATATTCAACCAATGTTGCATGCCAGCATTTTGCACTATAACGGTGTCTTGAGCGAAAACAGGAAGTGGGGAAAGTTGCTGAATTTTATCGAGCAATACTAACAAATTTTCCATTTTATTAGCGGGATAAAGATAGAACAAATGCGCGCCTTTTTAGCCATTTTTCTTATAACTAAATTTAACCACATCAAGGCTGATAACACTAGCGGTTGTTGTGCATTATCGAGGGAATAGCACGGTTAATGAAGTTAATAAAAAAGTAAGCAATGTAACTCGTTAGCTTACTTTATTACCTTTGCTTGACTCATTGTCGCCACTTTAATTTTTATCCCAATTCGTTTACAGCTCGTACTGACCATAATTTGATGCATAGCTTGATGAAATGTCTGCTGCATAATTTGATGAAATGTATCAGGCAGAACTTAGTGCATCAGTTCGCCGGTATATCTGTCTCTACCCTTCCAATATAAACATTGTGGACAATGTTCACCTTCAGGATAATCAATACCTTCTTCATGCGGACAACCAAATATTTGCTCAATCATACTGACAGAGTTAGCGCCGTTATCGTCTATAAATGCCAATATCTCTTGAAATACTTGTTCTGATTTTCTTAAGTCGGAAGTCGAAAACCATTTTTTCACAGGCTCTGCTTCTGCGCCATCAAAGGCGATAATCGCACAAACAACTTTAGATGCTTTGGTATTGTCAGCACCGTAAAATGCGATAGTGGCGATTGGGTAACCTTTATCACCTTTTCTCAGTTTTTTGTTCAACAACTTTTTATGTTTGCCTTGCGCCATGTTAGTTCTCCTTTGAGATATATGCTTCTATCTTCGTGATTTTATTTTCGTGATATGTTCTTCAACTATAAAGTTTTCTCTGCAGCAGCAATATAAAATACCGGTATAATTAATACCAAAATATTTGGCTGTCAATTTAAAAGGCTCGATAAAACAATCAGGTGCTTTGGTATCCGTACCTGTTGCAAGAATAGAGCAACTTTTCCCGTTAAGTGCCCTACCCAAAGCTTTCTCAATAGTAAGCAGATCTGATAATCGGTCAAAAAACAGTTTCATTTGAGCGCTCATAGCGTACCAATAAACCGGTGTTGCAAAAATTAAATGGTCGTATGTCACCAACACGTTAATTAAAGTAATAAAATCATCATTTTGATTGTTATATTGATAATCATAAGGGCATATTGCGTAGTCTTTTAAACTAAATAAGTCACAGGATTGATGTTTAAGATATAAATCAACTAGCTGATAAGTATTACCATCTGCACGCGAAGTAGCCAATATAATCGCTGTTTTCATTCAATCTCCATACTTTTGATTAAATATTCCTGCGGTATTTTTACGTTATCTAATGATAAGTTCGCATATTCAGCTATTAATAATATAACGTTACCGTGCAAGTTTTATCTTTGTACCTTTCGCTTTAAACCAAATAAAAAACGCAAGGTATTAAAAGGCTTAATAATAAATAAACAAATTCCACAAGTGATAAGTAAAGCGGATAAAAACAGCGCAACAGCTTTGATCCAAATGGCTGTTTGCCAACTAATAATATAATAGCCGATAACAACAATTACCGTTTGATGAAAAATATAAAACGGATAAATAAGTTCATTACTCAGACGAAGCCACTGTGGTGTTTTTTTCAAATAAAATTGGGCATAGCCCAAAATAGTTAACAAAGCAGACCATGAAACTAAGCAGCAAACCAACCACCAAATTGACCATCGAACATTTAATGACAAATACGCACTCAGATCAGGAGAATAGTAATAGCCATAAAAAAAGACTGTGCTGATTAAAAGCATCATTAAATGATAAAAACGATGTTCACAAACCCTTTGCCAAAGATGCTTGTTAGCCACAAAGATCATACCCGTAATAAAAAAGAACAAGTAATAAGTAGATGAAGATAAGTTTTCAATTTTGTTATCGTCGCTAGGAAACCATAAAGAAAAGCTAATTTTTATCGCTATCAGTAAACCAACGAATAAAAATAATCCACCTTTAAATTTGGTCAACTCAACAATGTATTTAAACACCTTAGCACTTGTATTAGTGTTTAAAATTATATTCAAGGGAATGGCCAGCAACGAGAAGACAATAAGGTATTCTATAAACCAAAGATGATTAGTGGAGAAGTTAAGCGCAAGTGAGGGATATGCTTGCCAATATGACTGGTATTGGTTGATATTTTCAATGTAACTTTGCGGAGGAACAACCAATAACATGCCAATTATAAGCGGAATTAAAAGCCTTAATAACTTATCAGCAGCAAACTTTTTAGCTGATATTTTTGACAGTAAAATAACCGCGCCAGCACCAGAAATAAAAAATAAAATAGGCAACCTAAACTGCTCAAAATACACCATGATATCGTCAAGTAACTTACTAGATTCATTATTCATAATATGCCAATTATCACCATTAAACGGCATCAAGACATGATGAATAAAGACAGCAAATATTAATATTACCCTTAGCCAGTCAAGTTCGGTTAACCTTTGGTTACTGTCTATTTTCAATTGTTAATCCTTCCTTAAAATAACAAAGTTGCAGTGTAAGTAACGCTATGACGCTTTTGGCGCAAACATAATAATAGCCATACCAATTAACGCAACTGAGCCACCAACCATATCCCAAAGTGAGGGTTTTATACCGTCAACGCCCCAAAGCCATAATATAGCGACAAAAATATAAACACCGCCATAAGCTGCATAAACTCGACCTGCAGCTGCTGGATGCAAAGTTAAAAGCCAAGCAAATAAGGCCAGGCTTGCCGCTGCGGGAATTAATAGCAAAATACTCTTATCTTGTTTTAGCCAAAGGTAAGGTAAATAACAACCGATAATTTCAGCCAAAGCAGTTAAGGCAAATAGTGCAATGGTTTTAAGTTCAAACATTAAACAGATCTCATAAAATTAACTTAAATAAAAATTAGACTCAGCTAGGTTAAGCAAGGCTAAGTTAAGCTAGGCTCAGTTATTAGCGCGAAATAGACGAGTAAGTTATTATTTCAACATCGAATGATTCGTTTCAAGCCATTGCTATAGCATTTAGTGGCAACATTTAATGCTAAGGTACAATGACAAATTGCAATGGCCTTTTTCAAGAATGATCAGCTTAGCATTAACTGGCTTTTTTAACGGCTGATTTAACTACTTCACTCACCACTTCGCCGCTTGAGTTTTCAAGCCACACCTCTGAGCCATTTTTAGTTAACTTACCGTTCACTTTATAGCGTTCACCAGCAACAGGGGTAAACTCAATGTCGCCAGTTACGAGCATACTATCACCAAACATAGCTTGCCCATCGGTAGCAAATTGCACAAAACCGGCAATAGAAATAATTTGCGATATGGTAGCGACTTCTCTAGATACCATAGTGGGCGTCATATTAAAGCCCCGCCCTGAATTTACTACTCGTGTTTTATAACCACTATCTTCGATAGCTAAACCGTTAACTTTGTTAACAATATAAAAATGAGCGGTAGAACCCTCATGATTTGAAAATGAATCAGAAATGGTGCTTGTAGTGCCGGTATAACCTTCAGGCAAAGAGCTTTTAAATGAAACACAACCAGACAATAGAAGTAACGAGGTGACTAATACAATAAATTTTTTCAAAGTAATCTCCATATTTTTATTAAAATTTATAACCTAGCATAAAAGGTATTTACGTTTTATAACAAAGGAATTGCTAAACTAAGCAAATATGCTTGCTAATATAATGAACAAATTTACTAGCATTGTAAAAGCTAAATATTTAAAATCTCAATATAAAACCTTTGATTGGCCCTGTGTTTACTAAACTGTGTCTACCAAGAACAATACTTAGCAATGACAATAGTATTCGAACTGAAAACAACGTACACATTACGGCTGTTAGCATTGAACAAGACTTACCTAAGATAAATTATATGTTAGCGATATATCTCTTCCCAACTAGCACTGTCTAAATAAAATTCATATTCAGAATGAATCATTAACTTTATCAGCAGATAGCCTAAAACACCTTGCCTAGTGGTCAATATGTCAGTATTCTACGCGGCCTTTAAATCACTGGAGTTCACATGATTGGATTTGATTACGGCACCTCAAATTGCGCTGTCGGTGTTATGGAAAATAACAGCCCAAAACTTTTATCTTTAGGTGATCATGGTCGCTATATTTCGTCAACCTTGTACGCACCAAGTCGTGACGTTATTGTAAATTGGTTACATAAAAATCTCTCAGAATCTGAACAAAAAAACTTTCAGTTACAGCGCCAGCATCAACTACAAAAAGGTAAAAACACCTTACGTGAATTAACCCTAGATGGTTACCCTACCGATTTGTCATTTGGTCAACAAGCCTTAAATAATTACTTACAAGAGACTGATGAAGGTTATTACATTAAATCACCTAAATCTTTTTTAGGCGCGAGTGGTTTACTGCCACAGCAAATTGATTTATTTGAAGATATTGTTGCCGCCATGATGAGCAACATAAAAAACCTTACCGAAGAAAGTTTAGGCCGAAGTGTTACGCAAACAGTTATTGGTCGCCCTATTAATTTCCAAGGTTTACGCGGTGAACAAAGTAATACACAAGCATTAAAAATATTAACCAATGCAGCTAAACGCGTTGGCTTTAAAGATGTTGAATTTCAATTTGAACCCGTTGCAGCAGGTTTTGAATATGAAGCAAGCTTAACCAAAGAAACTAAAGTATTAGTAGTTGATATTGGCGGCGGTACAACCGATTGCTCGATGTTATTAATGGGTCCAAAACAAGCAAAGTCAGCCGAGCGAAATCATGATTTGCTGAGCCATAGTGGTGAGCGTGTTGGTGGTAATGACTTTGATATAGCGTTTGCTTTAAAAGGCTTGATGCCAAGTTTCGGCTTAAATAGCTTACTTAAAACGGGCAAACCTATGCCGAGTAACAGCTTTTGGCAAGCAATGGCAATTAATAACATTAATGATCAAACCGAGTTTTATAGTGCTGCTAATGCTAGGTTTTTAGAGCAGTTAATGCGTGATGCAGAGCAACCTGCGTTATTATCGCGTTTACTGACAGTACAAAAACAAAAATTAAGCTATCGTGTGGTCAATGCTGCCGAGCAAACTAAAATTGCTTTAACTGACCAATCTGAGCAATTAATCGATTTGTCTGATATCGACGAAGGACTTAACGTGCAACTAAACAGGGATGACTTTGCTGTAGCGTGTAAACGTGAACTTAACTCAATTGCCACGTTAATGAAAGATGCTATTACACAAGCAAATTGCCAACCCGATGTAGTTTTCGTTACTGGTGGTACCGCTAAATCGCCTATTTTGAATAAGTTTTTACAAGATCAATTTGCAAATACTGAAATAGTCATTGGTGATCATTTTGGTAGTGTAACTGCTGGGTTAACGCGGTGGGCACAAACTATTTATCGATAGCAACATAAAATAATATTGAGGTAGTTAAATTGATATCACAGCTTAATTACCTCATTAAAACATTTAATCAACGTTGCTATTTATCAATGAGATAACAACTTATCAGCCAATTCATTCGCTTCAAGATCACACCTCTTGAATTCGGTTTCGTCCTAAGTCTTTGGCCTTGTATAACGCATTATCTAATTTCTGATACAGCTTTTCAAAATTAGACTTAGAGTTTTTAACATAAGCTATTGAGAAGCTAGCAGTTACATGTAATTTTTCATTTGAGTCTAATGCCATAGGATTAGTTTCAAAGCTTTTTCTAATGCGCTCAACAATTATTTGGGCTGAAATTTTTTCTAAATCTTTCAAACACACAACAAACTCTTCACCACCAACCCTTCCAAAAAGGTCTTGTTGCCTGATATTACCCTTGGTTAATTTAACAATATGCTTTAACGCTTTATCACCAAAAATATGTGAGTACTTATCATTAACCGCTTTAAAGTCATCTAAATCAAAAAGAATAATCGCATGTACGTTACCCTCCTGACTATCTTTAAGGCTATTAATTTGTTCAAAAATAGCGCGTCTATTATTGATACGAGTTAACTCATCTGTTTCTGATAATATTTTTTGTTTATTTTTCAAGTGCCAAACAAAGAAACAAATTGCCACCAACAACAAGATTAAAATACTCGATAAAACTAAAACAATTTTGGAATTCTCTAATTTCGCAGAAACTAAGCCCAGTTCTAATGAGGCTAAATCTTGCTGCAGTTCTGCAAAACCTAAAATAGACACCGAGTCTTGTTGATGAGCCAGTGAAGTATTATTCAGTTCAATAAACTTTTCAAAGTGTTCATTCGCTAACTGACTTTGTCCTTGAGAAATATAATATTTAATTAAAAATTCGTAGTAGTAAATTAAGTTAGTTTCATTGGTCTGCTGGAGTAATGTGTCTTTATTGGCAATAAAATCATTAATACATTGGATTTTCTTATTCTCAAAACAAGCGATTGCCTTATATAAAGCCATTCTATTATTTTTATGTAGATTTTGCGTGCTGCTTTGATATGGTTCAAACTCTTCAAGAAGTGCTAACATTACACCGTATTTTTTATCTATATAGGCAAACTTTATTTGCAAAATTAACAATAAAACCTTGTAGTCTTGAGTATCTGTAAATAAATCTTTTCCTGCTTCAAACTTTTTAAAATATCTTCTACTCTCATCATTAGCACCAGCATCCAATAACTCAGTAGAAATAGCGTAATAGGTTCGGTATATATCAAATTCATCATCAATGTAAGATAAATAGCTTATAAATGCATTTGCTGATAACCGGAATTGACCTAATGATGAATAAATTTGAGCTATAGTTAGATATATATTACTAGTGAAAAAATTATCATCTTTATTTTGCTCATGTAACTTCACAAGCTTTCTAATTTTCTCAACTGCTGTCATCTCTATACAATACTGTATGTCAAGCATGTCTAAATATTTTTGAAAAGTATGTGAGACTTTCATTAATTGATTTCGTTTTTCATAAAAAAAATCACATGCTTTTTTTTGAGAGTATTTATAATAAAATGCAGTTAAATCATAAACAGCAACACTCAAAACGTCATGGTTTACTTCTTCAATGGGTAACTGTGTAATTTTTTTTAATTGTCGTAGGTAATCTTCACTAAAGCCGAATTTACAAAAGATAGCTTTAGATTTTTGCCACAGTAACTTTGATCTTGCTAGGTTCGACAAGTCAACATCGTTAGCTAACAAAGCCTCTACTTTTTCGTTTAATACGCTATCGACAGGACAAATATAATCGTGGGAAGGCTTTATGCTATTAAGTGTAATTCTCAAATCATTGGCATTGGCATTAGCAGAACATACAAATACACAATAAAACACTAGCGTTAATAGCAAAATTTTAATTTTCATAACTT
>NZ_BAAJLU010000031.1:0-20293 GCF_057550865.1 Colwellia sp. NW0002-52-1
AGCACCTGTGATCATGTTTTTGATGTAATCAGCATGGCCAGGACAATCTACGTGTGCGTAGTGACGTGATTCTGTATCGTACTCGATGTGAGAAGTATTGATTGTAATACCACGCTCACGCTCTTCAGGAGCATTATCGATTTGTGCGAAGTCTTTAACTTCACCACCGTGTACTTTAGTTAATACTGCAGAGATTGCAGCTGTTAAAGTTGTTTTACCGTGATCAACGTGTCCAATAGTACCAACGTTAACGTGCGGTTTATTACGTTCAAATTTTGCTTTAGCCATTTTTCAATTACCTTAAAGTTTATTAAAAGCCCGGCCATAAGACCGAGCCAGACTTTCAAAAAGCCTTACTAAGATTCAATTATTTTGTCGGCAACAATCTTTGGTGCTTCGCTATATTGCTGAAACTCCATCGAATAAGATGCGCGACCTTGAGTTGCACTACGTAATGCCGTAGCGTAACCAAACATTTCAGATAGTGGCACAAGTGCATTCACTACCTTAGAACCAGCTGGACCTTCGTCCATGCCATCGATCATGCCGCGGCGGCGATTTAAATCACCAACGACATCACCCATGTTTGCTTCTGGCGTAATAACTTCAACTTTCATCATAGGCTCAAGTATAACGGGTGATGCTTGAAGCACACCCTGTCTGAACCCCATTGATGCAGCGACTTTAAACGCCATTTCGTTTGAGTCAACATCATGAAAAGACCCGTCATAAAGCGTAACCTTGATGTCTAATAACGGGTAACCCGCTAAAACACCACTGTCCATTTGCTCTCTACAGCCTTTCTCAACTGATGGGATAAATTCTTTTGGAATTGTACCACCAACAATTTCGTTAACAAACTCGAATCCTTCACCTTCAGGTAAAGGTTCCAATTTCAACCAAACATGGCCATACTGACCTTTGCCACCTGATTGACGAACAAATTTACCTTCCACTTCAATAGTTGAGCGAATAGTTTCTCGATAAGCCACTTGTGGATTACCGACATTACATTCAACACCAAACTCACGTTTCATGCGCTCAACTAAGATATCGAGGTGTAATTCCCCCATACCTGAAATGATGGTTTGACCCGTTTCTTCATCTGAGATAACTCTAAATGACGGATCTTCTGCGGCCAATTTACTTAACGCTATTGCCATTTTCTCTTGGGCAGCGACAGTTTTTGGCTCAACTGCTACAGAAATAACCGGTTCAGGAAATTCCATCCGTTCGAGCGTTATAGCATGATTTACATCACACAACGTGTCACCAGTAGTAACATCTTTGAGGCCAATAGCCGCAGCTATATCACCCGCTCTAACTTCTTTTATTTCCTTACGGTCATTTGCATGCATTTGCACAATACGACCTAACCGCTCTTTTTTACCTTTAACAGGATTGTATATACTGTCGCCAGTTTTTACCACTCCTGAGTAAACGCGAAAGAACGTTAACGTACCAACAAAAGGGTCTGTTGCAACTTTAAATGCTAAAGCAGCAAATGGTGCTTTATCGTCAGCTTCGCGAGAACCTTCAGTTTCGTTTTTGTCATCATTAATACCTTTTATCGCTTCAACATCTATTGGCGAAGGTAGAAATTCGATAACAGCATCAAGTACTGCTTGTACACCTTTGTTTTTGAAGGCTGAGCCACAAGAACAAAGAACTATTTCATTGTTTAGTGTACGGGTACGTAGCGCAGATTTTATTTCTGCTTCAGATAATTCACCTTCTTCAAGGTACTTATCTAATAATTCTTCTGAGGCTTCTGCCGCTTCAGATACAAGGTTTTCATGCCAATGATCGGCTTCTTCTTGCATATCTGCTGGGATATCTTCATAGGTGAAGGTCATACCCTGGTCACTTTCGTTCCAGTTTATGGCTTTCATTTTAATTAAGTCGATAACACCAGAAAAGTCATCTTCAGCACCAATTGCTAAATGAATTGGAACTGCATTTGCTTTCAAGCGAGAATTAAGTTGCTCAACAACAGCTAAAAAGTTTGCACCAGTACGGTCCATCTTATTAACAAAAACTAAGCGCGGAACAGAGTATCTCTCCATTTGACGCCAAACAGTTTCAGTTTGCGGTTGAACACCTGAAGATGCACACAACACTAATACTGCACCATCTAATACACGTAATGAGCGTTCTACTTCAATCGTAAAATCTACGTGACCAGGAGTATCAATAATGTTGATATGATGATCTTCAAATTGTGCTTCCATCCCTTTCCAGAAACAAGTAGTAGCAGCAGAGGTGATAGTGATACCTCGCTCTTGCTCTTGCTCCATCCAATCCATAGTGGCTGCGCCATCATGAACTTCGCCGATCTTATGTGAAAGACCAGTATAGAAAAGTACCCTTTCTGTTGTTGTCGTTTTACCGGCATCGACATGAGCACAAATACCAATGTTACGGTAACGCTCAATAGGGGTTATACGTGCCACAATTACTTCCTCTTTCTGAGATTTGTCTCAGATTATAAAACAGTTGTGGTTATCATTTTGTATCCCTAAAGATAGTCAATGATAACCACGGCATTACACTTCTAACTATATAACTAACAATTAATGCTAGTTTATAGTTTCTACCAACGGTAGTGAGCGAATGCTTTGTTAGCTTCAGCCATACGGTGAACGTCTTCACGTTTCTTAACCGCTGAACCTTTGCTGTCAGACGCATCTAACATTTCGTTAGCTAGGCGCTGAGCCATTGATTTTTCACCACGTTTACGAGCTGCTTCAACTAACCAACGCATGGCTAGTGCATTACGACGCACAGGACGAACTTCAACTGGAACTTGGTAAGTAGAACCACCAACACGGCGAGACTTTACTTCCACTTGTGGGCGGATGTTGTCTAACGCTGTCTCGAATAACTCAAGGTGAGTTTTTTCAGAGTTCTTTTCAGTTAAAATGTCTAATGCACCGTAAACAATTTTTTCTGCAGTAGATTTTTTACCATCAACCATAAGGATGTTGATGAATTTTGCTAAAAGTTCGTTATGGAACTTAGGATCTGGCAATATTTTACGTTGCCCTACGACGCGTCTTCTTGGCATCTTAATTCTCCGTTATATTCAGGATAAACCCAAAATGTAATATGTTATTTGGCCTTACTTAACGTTTCTATTCTCTAGCTGTTATAGCTAAGAAAGGGAAACTTAAGATTTAGGTCGTTTAGCACCGTATTTAGAACGGCCTTGTCTTCTATCGCTTACACCAGAACAATCTAGTGCGCCACGAACGGTGTGATAACGCACACCCGGTAAATCTTTAACACGACCACCACGAATCAAGATAACGCTATGCTCTTGTAAGTTGTGACCTTCACCACCGATGTAAGAAGTTACTTCGAATCCGTTAGTTAAACGAACACGAGCTACTTTACGTAGTGCCGAGTTTGGTTTCTTTGGTGTAGTAGTATACACACGAGTACATACGCCACGACGTTGTGGACAAGCTTGTAACGCTGGAACGTTACTTTTAGTTACTTGTCTTACACGTGGTTTACGTACTAATTGGTTAATAGTTGCCATTAAATAGCTCCCGATTAGTTAAATTTGTGTAAATTCCAATCAATGGGGAAATTTACACCCTTATAAACGTGAAAATCCGCGACTCTAGATTCTATACACAAAGGTACGGAATATAGGGTCGCGGAATTCTATAGGTCAAGCTTTAACCTGTCAAGCTTTACTCGCAATAGACAGGTTAATCGATGCTTTAAACTGAATTATCAATACTATGATGATAAGTCAGCGTTAAGTGCATCTGTTAGTGCTTGCGCTGCGTCGTCAGCTGATACCGTTACTTCTTCAACTGGAACGGCATTTTTAGCACGCGCACGTTCCTGATGATAAGCATAACCTGTACCTGCTGGGATTAAGCGACCAACAATAACGTTCTCTTTTAAGCCACGAAGTGTGTCTTTCTTACCAGCTACAGCTGCTTCAGTAAGTACACGTGTCGTTTCTTGGAAAGATGCTGCTGAGATGAATGACTCAGTCGCTAATGATGCTTTAGTAATACCCATCATTTGCATTTCGTATTCAGCTGGCTGTTTGCCTGCAGCTTCTAATTCACGATTAGAGATATTCACACGTGCAACCTCAAGGATTTCACCTTTAAGGAAATCACTATCACCGGCGTCTAAAATCTCACACTTGCGGATCATTTGACGTACGATAACTTCAATGTGTTTATCGTTAATCTTAACACCTTGTAAACGATATACTTCTTGTACTTCGTTAACAATGTAGTTAGCTACTGGAGCAACACCACGTAAACGCAAGATATCGTGTGGAGATTCTGGACCATCGGCAATTACTTCACCTTTAAGTACAGATTCACCTTCAAACACGTTCAATTGACGCATTTTAGGGATCATCTCTTCGTATACTTCACCACTTGGTTGAGTGATAAGTAAACGTACTTTACCTTTAGTTTCTTTACCGAAAGCAATAATACCTGTTTTCTCAGCTAAGATAGCTGGAAGTTTAGGTTTACGTGCTTCAAATAAGTCAGCTACGCGTGGTAAACCACCGGTAATATCACGAGTCTTAGAAGACGCTTGTGGTATACGTGCTAATGCATCACCTACACCAACTTCCGCACCATCTTCAAGGTTAACGATAGCGTTACCTGGTAAGAAGTACTGTGCTGGAATTTCAGTGCCGGCTATCATTACGTCATTGCCTTTAGCATCAACTAACTTAACTGCTGGGCGCATTTCTTTACCTGCAGAGTTACGTTGACCCGCTTCAGTTACAACGATACTTGATAAACCAGTAAGCTCATCAGTTTGACGAACCATAGTTACACCATCGATCAATTCTACGAATTGAACCTTACCACCAACCTCAGTGATAATTGGATGCGTATGCGGATCCCAGTTAGCGATAATATCGCCTGACGCAATTGCTTCACCATCTTTCTTGTTAAGAATGGTACCGTAAGGTACTTTATAACGCTCTTTTTCACGACCTAGCTCATCGATTACCGTAAGTTCTGATGAACGTGAAGTAATAACAAGGTGATCTTCAGAGTTAGTTACAAATTTAGCGTTTTGTAATTTCAGTGTACCTGTATTCTTAACTTGTACATTGTTCTCAGCAGATGCACGCGATGCGGCACCACCAATGTGGAACGTACGCATGGTTAACTGAGTACCAGGTTCACCGATAGATTGTGCTGCCACAACACCAATCGCTTCACCTTGGTTGATCATATGACCACGAGCCAAATCACGGCCGTAACAATGAGCACAAATACCAAAGTCAGTTTGACAAGTAATAATTGAACGAACTTTCATTTGATCAATTGAATTTGCTTCAATAAAGTCACAAAGTGCTTCATCGATTAGCGTATTACGAGGTAACAAGACTTCTTCTGTACCAGGTTTAACAACATCTTCTGCAACAACACGACCTAAAACACGCTCACGAAGTGGTTCTACTACATCACCACCTTCAATTAATGGCGTCATTAATAAGCCATCGTGTGTGCCACAGTCATGTTCAGTAACAACCAAATCTTGTGCAACATCAACTAAACGACGAGTTAAGTAACCCGAGTTAGCTGTTTTCAATGCCGTATCAGCCAAACCTTTACGCGCACCATGAGTAGAGATGAAGTATTGTAATACGTTCAAACCTTCACGGAAGTTAGCGGTGATTGGTGTTTCGATGATTGAACCATCTGGTTTAGCCATCAAACCACGCATACCCGCTAGCTGACGAATCTGTGCGGCACTACCACGAGCACCAGAATCCGCCATCATGTAGATTGAGTTGAAAGAGTCTTGCTCTTCTGGCTCACCATCACGGTTGATCACAGTTTCTTTTGATAAGTTGTCCATCATCGCTTTCGAGATTTTCTCGTTCGCAGATGACCAAATATCAATTACTTTGTTGTATTTTTCACCTTGAGTTACAAGACCTTGCTCAAATTGAGTTTGAATCTCTGCAACTTCTTCTTCTGAATCTTCGATAATGGTGTATTTCGCAGCTGGAATTACCATATCATCGATACCAACTGAAGCACCCGCGATCATCGCGTAGTGGAAACCTGTGTACATAATTTGGTCAGCAAAGATAACAGTATCTTTAAGACCTAAGTTACGGTACGCATGGTTAATCAATTTTGAAATTGGCTTTTTACCTAGTGGCTGATCAATTAAGTCATAAGGCATGCCGTCTGGACATACTTGCCATAAAATGGCACGACCAATTGTAGTATCACGTAAGGTAATTTTTGGTTCAAGAACGCCATCAGCATTACGAACATGTTCAGTAATACGAATTTTAACGCGTGCATGAAGCTCAGCAAAACCTGTACGGTACGCTTTTTCAGCTTCTTTAATGTCGGTAAATACCATACCTTCACCTAAACCATTTACACGATCGCGTGTTAGGTAATATAAACCTAATACAACATCTTGTGATGGTACGATGATAGGGTCACCGTTAGCTGGAGAAAGTACGTTGTTCGTTGACATCATCAACGTACGTGCTTCCATTTGTGCTTCGATTGTCAACGGTACGTGTACCGCCATTTGGTCACCATCGAAATCGGCGTTGTATGCCGCACAAACTAACGGATGTAAATGTATTGCTTTACCTTCAATCAATACAGGTTCAAACGCTTGGATACCCAATCTATGTAGTGTTGGTGCACGGTTAAGCATTACTGGATGTTCACGAATTACTTCGTCAAGTACATCCCATACTTCAGCGCCTTCACGTTCAACTAATTTCTTAGCTGCTTTGATTGTTGTCGCTAAACCACGTGCTTCTAATTTACCGTAAATAAATGGCTTGAATAGCTCAAGTGCCATTTTTTTCGGTAAACCACATTGGTGTAAACGCAATGTTGGGCCAACGGTAATTACAGAACGACCAGAGTAATCTACACGTTTACCAAGTAAGTTCTGACGGAAACGACCTTGCTTACCTTTAATCATATCGGCAAGTGATTTAAGAGGACGTTTGTTAGAACCCGTAATAGCACGACCGCGACGACCGTTATCTAATAACGCATCTACAGACTCTTGTAACATACGTTTTTCGTTACGTACGATAATGTCTGGTGCTACTAAGTCAAGAAGACGTTTTAAACGGTTGTTACGGTTAATTACACGACGGTATAAATCGTTAAGGTCAGACGTTGCGAAACGGCCGCCGTCCAATGGTACCAACGGACGTAAATCTGGTGGTAAAATTGGTAAAACGTTCATGATCATCCACTCAGGCTTGTTGCCTGAAGCTGCGAATGCTTCCATTAACTTTAAACGTTTAGTGATTTTTTTACGTTTTGTTTCAGAGCCGATTTCAGGCAATTCTTCACGCATTTGCGCTACTTCACCGTCAAGGTCGATCTGTTGTAATAACGCAAGTACTGCTTCAGCACCCATAAGGGCGTCAAATTCATCACCGTGCTCTTCTAACGCGTCAAGGTATTCTTCTTCGGTTAGAATTTGGCTTTTCTCTAACGTTGTCATACCTGGCTCAGTAACAACATAAGATTCAAAATAAAGTACGCGCTCAATATCACGTAATGTCATGTCTAATAATAGACCGATACGTGATGGCAATGACTTTAAAAACCAAATATGAGCAACTGGGCTTGCTAATTCGATATGACCCATACGGTCACGACGAACTTTTGTTAATGTAACTTCAACGCCACACTTTTCACAAATTACACCACGATGCTTAAGACGTTTGTATTTGCCACAAAGACATTCATAGTCTTTTACTGGACCAAATATACGCGCACAGAACAAACCATCTCGTTCCGGCTTAAAAGTACGATAGTTAATCGTCTCAGGTTTCTTTACCTCACCAAAAGACCATGAACGGATCATGTCAGGTGAAGCTAGTCCAATGCGAATTCCATCGAACTCTTCTGTTTGATTTTGTTGCTTAAGAAACTTAAGTAAATCTTTCACACACTATCTCCTGTCGGAGTTAAATACCGGAGAGAACAGTTGTCTGCTCTCTCCATGTACTGACTTCAAAATCTTTGAAGTCAGCAATGTAGCTTAAGGTAGCCTAGTCCTGATCTAATTCGATGTTGATACCCAACGAACGAATTTCTTTCAACAATACGTTGAATGATTCAGGGATACCCGGTTCCATACGATGATCACCGTCAACTAAGTTTTTATACATCTTAGTACGACCATTAACATCATCAGACTTAACCGTTAGCATTTCTTGCAAGGTATAAGCAGCACCGTATGCTTCAAGTGCCCATACTTCCATCTCACCGAAACGCTGACCACCAAACTGTGCTTTACCACCAAGAGGTTGTTGCGTTACTAGACTGTATGAACCAGTAGAACGCGCATGCATTTTGTCATCAACTAAATGGTTTAGTTTCAACATGTACATGTAACCAACAGTGACCGGGCGCTCAAAGTTACGACCAGTACGACCATCTGTTAGCGTAAACTGACCACTTTCAGGCATATCTGCAAGTTTGAATAAGTCTTTAATCTCACGCTCACTTGCACCATCAAATACTGGTGTAGCAATCGGAAGACCTGCACGTAAGTTGCCTGCTAAGCGCATAATTTCGTCATCCGAGAATGAGTCAATATCAACTTCTTGGCGAGACTCACCTAGGCTGTAAACTTCTTTCAAGAATTCACGTAATTTGTGAATTTCTTGTTGAGCTTCCAACATACGGTTAATTTTCTCACCAATACCACGTGCAGCCATACCTAAATGCGTTTCTAGGATCTGACCAATGTTCATTCGTGATGGTACACCCAACGGGTTAAGTACTACATCAACTGGAACACCGTGCTCATCGTAAGGCATATCTTCAACAGGTACTACGTTTGAAATAACACCTTTGTTACCATGACGACCGGCCATTTTATCACCTGGCTGGATACGACGTTTAACGGCTAAATGTACTTTAACTATTTTCAATACGCCTGGTGCTAAATCTGCACCTTGAGTGATTTTACGACGCTTAACTTCATATTTCTTATCGAAATCAGCTTTAATGTTGTCGTATTGTTCTGCGATTTGCTCAAGTTCAGATTGTTGACCTTCATCACTTAAGTTTTGCACTAACCACTTATCACGAGACATACTGTTAAGGTCAGATTCATTTAAACCTGAAGTTAACAATAATTTCTTCGCACGAGCGTAAATGCCGTCTTCAAGAATACTAAACTCGTCACCCAAGTCTTTCTTAACTTGTTTAAGTTGCATTTCTTCGATTTCAACAGCACGAGCATCTTTTTCTACACCGTCACGGGTGAAGATTTGTACATCGATGATAGTACCAGACACTGAATTAGGAACACGTAAAGAACTGTCCTTAACGTCAGCAGCTTTCTCACCAAAGATTGCACGTAATAGTTTCTCTTCTGGTGTTAATTGCGTTTCACCTTTAGGAGTAACTTTACCCACTAAGATGTCGCCGCCATTAACTTCAGCACCAATGTAAACAACACCTGCTTCATCTAATTTAGATAATGCAGACTCACCAACATTTGGAATATCAGCAGTGATTTCTTCACTACCAAGTTTAGTATCACGAGCGATACAAGTTAATTCTTGAATATGAATCGTTGTAAAACGATCTTCAGTAGCTACACGCTCAGATAACAACATTGAATCTTCGAAGTTGTAACCATTCCAAGGCATGAATGCGATACGCATGTTTTGACCAAGAGCCAATTCACCCATATCGGTTGAAGGACCATCAGCTAAAACATCACCACGAACAACAGGCTCAGCCATACGACACAATGGACGCTGGTTGATACAAGTATTTTGGTTTGAACGGGTATATTTAGTTAAGTTATAAATATCAATACCTGCTTCACCAGCATGCATTTCATTTTCGTTAACTTTAACAACAATACGTGAAGCATCAACGTATGCAACAACACCGCCACGTTTAGCAACAACAGTTACACCTGAGTCAACCGCAACAATTTTCTCCATACCCGTACCAACAAGTGGCTTATCCACTATTAATGTTGGAACAGCTTGACGTTGCATGTTCGAGCCCATCAAGGCACGGTTAGCATCATCGTGCTCTAGGAACGGAATCAAAGATGCCGCTACAGATACGATTTGTTGTGGAGATACATCCATATACTGAACTTGTTCAGCAGACATTAATGTAAATTCATTTTTATGACGACAAGCAACTAAACCTTCAACTAATTTACCATCAGCATCAATTTCTGCAGTTGTTTGTGCAATCACAAAGTTGCCTTCTTCAATTGCTGATAAGTAATCTACTTCATCAGTGATCGAGCCATCAACGATTTTACGATAAGGTGTTTCTAAGAAACCATAATCGTTAGTACGTGCGTAACATGAAAGCGAGTTAATCAAACCAATGTTTGGTCCCTCTGGCGTTTCAATCGGACAAACACGACCGTAATGCGTTGGATGTACATCTCGAACTTCAAAGCCTGCACGTTCACGGGTCAAACCACCTGGCCCTAAAGCAGAAATACGACGCTTATGCGTTACTTCTGAAAGCGGGTTGTTTTGATCCATAAATTGTGACAACTGTGATGAACCAAAGAATTCTTTAACGGCAGCTGAAATCGGCTTAGCGTTAATTAAGTCTTGTGGCATGATCGCATCTAAGTCACCTAGACTTAAACGTTCACGTACAGCACGTTCAACACGTACTAAACCAACACGGAATTGGTTTTCTGCCATTTCACCAACAGAACGGATACGACGGTTACCAAGGTGATCGATATCATCAACTTCACCTTTACCATCACGTATACCAATTAAAGTCTTCATTACAGAAATGATATCTTCTTTGGTTAATACGCCTGTACCTACATCATCAGCATTACCAACACGACGGTTGAACTTCATACGACCAACAGTTGAAAGGTCATAACGTTCTAGCGCGAAGAATAGGTTATTAAATAACGTATCTGCAGCGTCTTTTGTTGGTGGCTCGCCTGGACGCATCATACGGTAAATTTCAACTAGCGCTTCTAAGCGGTTTGTTGAGTTATCTACACGCAGTGTATCTGACATGTATGAACCAACATCAAATTCGTTCATATATAAAGTAGATAATACTTTATGTCCGGCTTGGCTTAATTCAGCTAACATTTCTAAAGTGATTTCAGCGTTAGCTTCAGCTATAACTTCACCAGTAGATTTGTCTATATAAGCTTTAGAAAGTACTTTACCTACGATATATTCCGCAGGAACTTCTAGCTTATCGAGTTTAGCTTTTTCTAACGATCTAATATGACGAGCAGTAATACGTCGACCTTGCTCAACTAAAACATCACCTTTAGGTAATTTAATGTCGAAAGTCGCTGTTTCACCACGTAAGCGTTCTGGAATTAAATCCATTACTAACTTATCGCCTTTAATCGAAAAATCTGTTGTATCGTAAAAGATATCTAGTATTTCTTCAGTTGAGTACTCTAAAGCACGCAAAATGATTGACGCCGGTAATTTACGACGACGGTCAATACGAACAAATAAGTTATCTTTTGGATCGAATTCGAAATCTAACCATGAACCACGGTAAGGAATAACGCGTGCGTTATATAACACTTTACCTGATGAATGTGTTTTCCCTTTATCATGATCGAAAAACACACCTGGAGAACGGTGTAATTGTGAAACAATAACACGCTCTGTACCATTGATGACAAACGTACCGTTGTCAGTCATTAATGGTATTTCACCCATGTATACTTCTTGTTCTTTGATATCTTTTACTGTACCTGCCGCCGCTTCTTTATCATAAACGACTAAGCGTAATTTAACGCGTAATGGCGCAGAGTAGGTGATACCGCGGATTTGACATTCTTTAACGTCAAATAACGGCTCGCCCAAACGATAGCTTACGAATTGTAATTCTGAGCTACCAGAATAAGCTTTAATTGGAAAAATAGAATGAAATGCAGCCTCTAGGCCTGTTTCACCTGTTGGATCAATATCAATAAACTTACGGAAAGATTCGAGTTGGATTGATAACAAGAATGGATAATCCATTACTTGAACACTTTTACCAAAGTCCTTGCGAATACGTTTCTTTTCAGAGTAAGAGTAAACCATGGGGTTCCTCAGCTTGCTGGTTATGGCCGAATCTGCCTTATAAAAGACAGGATATTGCAGTGATACTTTTTTTATCAAGTATCAAATATGCACTGTTTTGGTTTAAAAAAAAACCACTTTCTTTAGCGCAAAAAGGCCGGTGACGTTTAAATCACCAGCCATTGCCTTTTCAGGCAAATAATCTGTTTAAAAACAGATTATTTGATCTCAACAGAAGCACCTGCTTCTTCAAGAACTTTCTTAAGCTCTTCAGCTTCAGCTTTTTCAACGCCTTCTTTGATCGCTTTAGGAGCTGATTCAACTAAGTCTTTAGCTTCTTTTAAGCCAAGACCTGTAGCGCCACGAACTGCTTTGATTACAGCAACTTTCTTCTCGCCGAAACCAGTCATGATTACGTCGAATTCAGTTTGCTCTTCAGCAGAACCACCAGCGTCACCACCAGCAACTGCAACTGCAGCAGCAGCAGATACGCCGAATTTCTCTTCCATTGCTTCGATTAGTGCAACAACGTCCATTACTGACATTTCAGCAACTGCGTTTAGGATATCGTCTTTAGAAATAGACATTTTAAATTTCCTGTTTTTTAATAAACAGCCTTTGGCTGTTTGAAATAACTATAAATACAAAAAGTGCGAATTGTGCTCTGCATCTGTTTAAGTAATAGCAGAGGTAAACAATTATTAAGCAGCTTCTTGCTCTTTCTGATCGCGTACTGCAGCAATAGTGCGGACAAGTTTGCCTGCAGATGCTTCTTTCATAGCGCTCATTAAACGTGCAATTGCTTCGTCGTAAGTTGGTAGCTTAGCTAACATGTTTACGTCTACTACATTACCTTCAAATGCTGCTGCTTTTAATTCAAATTTTTCGTTAGTTTTAGCGAAATCTGTGAATAAACGTGCTGCTGCACCTGGATGCTCGTTTGAGAATGCAATTAATGATGGACCAACTAATGTGTCAGAAACACACTCAAAGTCAGTACCTTGTAATGCACGACGTGCTAACGTGTTACGGATAACTTTCATCCATACACCGTTTTCACGTGCTTGCTTACGTAATACAGTAATTGCTTCAACTGTAACACCGCGTGAATCCGCGACTACAGCTGATTGAGCGCCATTGGCAGCTTCTTGAACTTCAGCAACAATTGCTTTTTTGTCATCAAGATTGATAGCCATTGGCTTTACTCCTGGTTCACCGGTAATAAAACCGGTATTTACTATCCCTAAACAAATTACTATTTGTTTAGGCCGTTACGGCGAGGACCAGAATTAGGAAATACTGGGTAATCACCATCTACGTAGGAAATATTAAGCAGTCAACGAAGAATCGTCTCAGCTCCTACGGTCTTTGACGGGGCTGTCCATAGCAAATTCATGCTAATAATCGGACAACACCTACCAAAATTTAAGGGGCGAAATTATAGTCTACAACTTCACCCTTGTAAAGTATCGATTTTCGACACTTAACAGAAAATTAAAGTGTCAAGCTCGCAGGGCTAACGGTAACACCGGCACCCATTGTAGTTGAAACAGAAATTTTCTTAATGTACTGGCCTTTAGCATTAGCTGGTTTTGCTTTTTTAAGCGCTTCCAATAATGACTCAAGGTTTTCCTGCAATTTAGCATCTTCGAAATCAGCCTTACCAATAGTAGTATGGATGATACCGTTTTTGTCATTGCGGTAGCGAATTTGACCCGCTTTAGCATTGTTTACAGCAGTAACAACATCTGGCGTTACTGTGCCAACTTTAGGGTTAGGCATTAAACCACGTGGGCCTAAGATTTGACCTAGTTGACCAACAACACGCATAGCGTCTGGAGTAGCGATTACAACGTCAAAATCCATGTTACCGGCTTTAACTTGTTCTGCTAAGTCTTCCATACCTACGATGTCTGCACCAGCTTCTTTCGCTTTATCAGCGTTAGCGCCTTGCGTAAATACAGCAACACGAACATCACGACCAGTACCGTTAGGTAATACAGTCGCGCCACGTACGTTTTGATCTGATTTACGAGCATCTATGCCAAGGTTAACTGCAACGTCAACGCTTTCACGGAAGTTAGCAGTCGCTAATTCTTTAAGTAAAGAAAGAGCTTCAGAAATGTCATATTCTTTTAATACGTCTACTTTTTCACGGATAAGACGAGCGCGTTTTGATAATTTAGCCATTGATTAGTCCTCTACCACTAAACCCATTGAACGAGCAGAACCCGCAATGGTACGCACTGCAGCTTCCATAGAACCAGCAGTAAGATCAGTTTCTTTAATCTTAACGATTTCTTCAAGTTGTGCTGTAGTTACAGTACCAACTTTTTCAGTGTTAGGACGACCAGAACCACTCTTAACACCAGCAGCTTTAAGAAGTAAATAAGCAGCAGGTGGAGTTTTTGTTTCAAATGTGAAAGAACGATCAGCATATACAGTAATTACTACTGGAACTGGAGCGCCTTTTTCCAAAGAATCAGTTTTTGCGTTAAACGCTTTACAGAATTCCATGATGTTCACACCGTGTTGACCTAGTGCAGGACCAACTGGCGGTGACGGGTTTGCTGCACCAGCAGCAACTTGTAGCTTGATTAAAGCTGTGACTTTTTTAGCCATGGTTTTAATACCTTTAGTTTGGGTTCAAACGCTGATATTTAACACCAGCTCCCCGTTAACAAAAAAACGATTTTCTCTTCATCAGATAAAATCGGCAGCGGATTATATATTATTCAAAGGTCATTGTGCAAGATTAGATTTGTTTTTGTATAAAAAAACATCATAAAGCGTTAATCCTGCACTTAATAAAATTATTTACAGGGAGAAATGAAGAGGACTAAATGAGAAGTGAAAAAACTCGATAAGGGCCTTAAATCTTTTCTCATGCTTTTCTCATTGTTTTCTCCCTGTAAAATATTAATCACAGCCTAGGAATAAACAAATGTCATGCTAGATACTGCACATAACTCACGCATTATTCACTGATTTCATATTTATATAATAAAATTATTCACAAGGAGAAATGAAAGAGGACTAAATGATAAATGAAAAAAATCTATAAGGGCCTTAAATCTTTCCTCATGCTTTTCTCATTGTTTCCTCCCTGTAAAAACTTAATCAAAGTATCTTTAGTAAAAGAAGAACAAATATAGGAAGTGTTAGACATAAAAGAGCCAGAGTAAAAACTCTGGCTCTTTAAGATTTAGTCAGTACTTGACGCTAGCCTTTTTCGACTTGACCAAACTCTAAATCAACCGGTGTAGAGCGACCAAAGATAAGTACCGAAACTTTAATACGGTTTTTCTCGTAATCTAACTCTTCAACAACACCATTAAAGTCAGCAAATGGACCATCAATAACACGTACCACTTCGCCTGGCTCAAACAATGTTTTAGGCTTAGGCTTATCAGTATCTTCAAGACGCTGTAATATACGATCCGCTTCTCTTTGAGAAATCGGTGCAGGTCTTTCTTTAGTACCACCAATAAAACCTAATACACGAGGAACGCTTTTAACTAAATGCCATGATTCATCGTCTAGTTCCATATGAACTAAAACATAACCTGGGAAAAATTTACGTGCACTTTTACGCTTTTGCCCAGCTCGCATTTCGATAACTTCTTCAGTTGGCACTAAAATTTCACCAAACTTTTCTTCTAAGCCATGAATGCCAATATGTTCAAGCAATGTTTTTTGAACACGACCTTCATAACCAGAAAACGCTTGTACTACATACCAACGTAATTTTGGGTTATTGTTTTTTTCAGGCGCATCTGTAATTGTAATTTCTTCAGTCATAACGGTACCTTAACCTACTTTTAATCCAGTTATTAAACCTACTACCCAGAAAAGAACTGAATCTAAACCCCAAAGCAATAACGACATAATTAATGTTGCCACTAACACAATACCTGTTGTTTGTACTGCTTCTTGACGAGTTGGCCAAACTACTTTACGTACTTCAGTGCGAGACTCTTTAGCAAAATCTACTGCATTACGACCTTTAACTGTTTGCATAGCAACAAGTCCAGCAATAACAATAGCAGCAACTACTGCTAAAGCGCGAACAAGTACTGATTGCTCAGCAAAAATGTAATTACCGACAACTGCGCCAGCTAAAAGTAAAACAATTACGCCCCACTTTAAAAAATCCAATGAACCACTTGGTTCAGTTTCAGTACTTGCATTCATATTTACTACCTGTAATTACATGCCTAACCTAAGACAAAACACCTCAACATCGTCGAGGTTAAAATCTAAAGCACCTATTATTCGATCAAGTCGATTAATAAGTACTTTACTAAAAATGGCAGGGGTAGAGAGATTCGAACTCCCAACCGTCGGTTTTGGAGACCGCTGTTCTACCAATTGGAACTATACCCCTTCAATTTGTACTTACACTTACCGAGTGGTTCTTAGTTGTTTGGGAATTAAGAGTGACTCTAGAAGTGAGGCGCTATTATACTAATCAAAATATTTTACTCAAGGACTATTTTTCAGTTATCTCAATAACCCTAGTGTGTGACTTCGTTTACTGGTCAAAAAATACAACAAGCGCTATCTAACAAGCCTTGATAAGATGCTAAAGCTTGATATTAGCCAAGAGATTAGATATTTTGATTGCCGAATTTTTTATAACAATGAGTATCTTATGTTTTTAGCATTACTCGAAGATAAACACTTCGGTAAATTAGACCCCTCAACTGTGTTTAGATTAGCGAATAGTAATGCTGAATTTTCAAACCTTTGGTTAGTACACTCAATTAGAAGTGATTGCTCTATAAAGGAATTGGCCTTGGCTGTAGCGGCTAATATCCATTGGAATACGCCCGCGATTAAATCACTTGAACATTACATTGAACTTGAAAGCGCTACATCCGCTAAACTTGATAGCAAAACTGAAGAGGCAATAACCTACTCAGCAGAAATAATTAACAAGTTTAGTTTGAGCAGACAAAGGCAATTACTGATTAAGCTACAATCGATGGCTGATTTAATTTCTGCTCCAGATATAATCGGCAACAATAAATACACGCATAATATGCCTTTTAAAATTGAGCAGCTTAATAATATCATCACTCACTGTGCGCCATTACTAAAAGATGTTTCTCTTTTTGGCGGTGAAGGCAAGAATAGTAAAAATGAAAATATTCGAAATAATAGCCACTACCCTACACCACTGCCCAACGATTCTATGGCGCTAGCGCTGTTAGAAAATTTGTTAGCCAAATCAGCGGGTATACCTATTACATTCGCTGAACCCCCAGTCGTGTTAAAGTATCTACCTGAGCAATATTACCAATGGCATTATGATCATATTTACCCACATACAGCATCAATTGCACAACACATCTCGCAATTTGGCCAAAGGGTAAAAACCGCTATATTCTATTTAAATGATGATTTTACTGGTGGTGAAACCGAATTTAAAACCCCGTTAATAACAGTAAAGCCAACCTGTAATAAAGTATTGATTTTTGATAACTGTGATCATGAAGAAAATAGAGATGTTAGCAGTATTCACCGTGGTAAATCTGTTACCACAGGTGAGAAATGGATTGTAACATTATGGTTTCGTAATAAGCCTTTTTGGCTACGTTCCGGCCTACTTTAACCTATTAAGTTTAAACGTTATCAATGCAAATAGAATGTAACTAATAGCCGCTAATTTTAAACCATAATATTAGCGGCATTAGAGATTTTATATCGTAAAATAGAATATATTATTTAGTAATGCGTTGCTTATTCTTTTGCTTTACGAGAATACCAACAGTAATAATGCGTTCATTGACCATTTCTCTGACATATAAATTAACTTCTGCTAGCTCCACAACAAGATCAACTTTTGCTTCAGTTATTAAATTAGCTTTAATGACTTGTTCTAACGTTTCTTGCGCTTCACCGGTTATATTAATGCCGTATGAATGAGTAATATCGATAACTTGTGTATTACCTTTAACTCTCAGTTCTTGCGCAGGCAAAATATTTTCAGCTCCTGCCTCCTTGCCTGAAAACACACTATCAACAAATGCTCTTGTGGCAGGCTTAAGTACAATAAACAACTGATCTTCTGCCTCTAGCAGAGTTGAACCACGGGGAGCAATAATATTATTCTTTCGTGAAATCATTGCCATTACCGTACTCTCAGGTAAGGCTAGTTGTGAAATACGGCTCCCCGCAGCTCGAGAAGTATGACCTAAAGTATATTCAACAATATCAGCATCGACATCACCTAAAGCGGTTATTTCTAATGTTGCTGCAGGAGTAACAGGTGGTGGCAAAGTCAATTTCAGCTTTCTTGCCATCCAAGCTAAACTTGACCCCTGTAACGTCGCTGAAATTAACACAACAAAAAATACGACATTAAAAATTAAATCAGCCCCAGGTAAACCAAATATTAGCGGAAATATTGCCAGTATAATTGGTACTGAGCCTCTTAACCCAATCCAAGACACCAATGTCATTTCACGAATATTAAAACCGAAAAGCGCTAAAATAGGCATTACAGCAAGTGGTCTTGCGATAAAAATCAACACAAAAGCAATAATAAGCCCTTCAAGCCAAACATCTAATAAAGAAGTTGGAGTGATTAACAAACCAAGCACAACGAACATGGTTATTTGACTTAACCATGCTAAGCCATCGTGAAACAGAAAAGTGCTACGTTGGAAAACAAACCGACTGTTACCGATAACGACACCGGTAATAAAAACAGCTAAAAATCCGCTACCACCAATATTGGCGGTAATTCCAAATGAAAGTAAGCCACAAGCAGCAACCAATACCGGATATAAACCTGCTGCAACTAATTGAATACGGTTAATCAATCGCACAGACAACCAACCCGCAGCTAATCCGACAGCTAAACCTAGACCCATTTGTGAAACAAACATCACCAACAAATCTTGGCCTGGTTTCATACCGTTTACTAAAACTTCTAATAAACCTATGGTTAAGAATATCGCCATAGGATCATTTGATGCACTCTCAATTTCTAAGGTAGCCTTTAATTTTCCATTTAAATGAATACCCGCATTACGTAACAATGAAAAAACAGCAGCCGCGTCTGTAGAGCCTACAATAGCGCCAAGTAACATTCCATGTAGTAATGAAATGTCTAAGATATAAGCAGCTGCGTAGCCGGTGATAGCTCCTGTAATAAGAACACCAAAAGTAGCAAGAGCTGAGGATGGCTTCCAAACAAGTTTAATCGCTTTAAATGGTGTTTGTAGGCCACCATCAAATAATATTAACGCTAGGGCCAACGTTCCTAAAGAGTGAGCAGCTTCAGCATTGTCAAATAGAATTCCGCCAGGACCATCTTCACCTGCTAACATACCAACAATTAAAAAAAGTACTAATACAGGCAAGCCTAAACGCGCTGATAATTTACTTGATATGATGCCTAGTAAGATTAATACCGCGGCTAATAATATGATTTGATCAATAAAAAACATCTATCACTCCATTGATAATAAAGAGGAAGCAGGCTTTATATCGCGTTATATATGTACTTTATTTAATTAAATACAATGAAAAATAATTTATCAACTGACTATGACAATTTGAATAAACAGCCTTAAAATATTTATAGCTATTGCATCTTGAACAGATAAACCACTAGAGATATGAGCATTGCGAATAAAAAATTTTTTTAACTATATCAAAGTATAGTTACTTAAAATGTATCTTTTTGTCCCTTTCAAACGCCACATTAGGCCAGAGCCGCCCTCAACAAAAAAGTTTGTTAATATTTCACAAAATAACCTGCTAGCTGCTAGTTTGTAATTAAGAGATACTTCTCTAAGGTAGGAGTAGATACAACACCAGCACCAACTTCATTACTAGCATTAAATTAGAAATCGACAGAAAACAAAAAAGACGCCGAAGCGTCTTTTTAAAGGTGTTTCTAATTATCAGCTATTAAGCGATGCTTCTCTAAGGTAAGAGCAGATACAACACCACTACCAACTTTACTAATCGCTTAATAACAAAAAAGACGCCGAAGCATCTTTTTAAAGGTGTTTCTAATTATCAGCTATTAAGCGATGCTTCTCTAAGGTAAGAGCAGATACAACACCACTACCAACTTTACTTATCTCTTAATAACAAAAAAGACGCCGAAGCGTCTTTTTAAAGGTGCTTCTAATTATCAGCTATTAAGCGATGCTTCTCTAAGGTAAGAGCAGATACAACACCACTACCAACTTTACTAATCTCTTA
>NZ_BAAJLU010000032.1:0-18863 GCF_057550865.1 Colwellia sp. NW0002-52-1
AGTTGCACAAGGATTGGCGTACTGAATGAAAATTAATTCCACAAAAACATTATCCGTTTTAATGAGCGTAGCTCTATTCTTTGGTGCTATTACTTCCATATACAATTTTTCATTTAATCAATATTTAGCTAGTCCAATGGAAACTTTAGCACCTATTGAATTGGATCAAGAGTTCATAAAGTCTGATATGGAATTATTAATTAAAAAAACAGAAACCGATCAAATTATCATAGAAACGCTTCACGCAACCGTTAAGTACCAGCATCAAGAAGCTTTATTCTATAATAAATTATTTTCGGTATTATTTTTAATCTTAATTGTTTTACACTATATCCAAAAACGTAAGCCTGTTGTCAAAAGTGCAACATAACAAGCTAATTAATAAGGACAAAAAACAGTTGGCTGTTTTCGTTCCTCAACATTTTAGCCAACAATTTTTTGCCCATTATTAGGGCGTTGAGGCTGTAGAATTTCTCCAAAAAGGAACGTTTTCACGTTCCTTTTATTATTTTTAAATTGTATGTTTTTTGACCTTGTGCGGTGTTCTTATCTGTGATCTAATAGATATTATCCGGCGAAAGTTAATTAACATGGCTAACTACAAACCCGATTTATCTTGTCAAAGTAAGTTCATCCCCATCGATTTCTCACAGCAAATAATCCCTGGTACGTTTGAATATGCGCTTGCGCATATTGTTGATAACCACCTTGATTTATCAGGCTTTGAACCGTGGTATCAAAACGATAAAGGCGGCGCAGCCGCCTATTCACCATCAGTGATGTTAAAGATTATTCTGTTTGGTTATTCTCGTGGTTTTATCAGTAGTCGCCGCATTGCCAATACCTGTGAAACCAACATTACTTTCATGAGTTTATCGGGCGATGTTCAGCCGCATTACACGTCTATTGCAGCCTTTGTTACGCGAATGAAAGAGCAAATTGAGCTGCTATTCACCCAAGTATTAATGATATGTGATCAGGAAGGACTCATTGGCCGCCATATGTTTGCCATCGATGGTTGCAAGATAAAGTCTAATGCGAGTAAAGAATATAGTGGGACATTTGAGGAATTAACACGCAAGGAAGCCAAACTACGCAAAGCTAGCCAGCGTATTCTGGCAAAGCACCAAGCACAAGATGGTTTGAGTGAAGATGAAATCAACCATGACTTAAAACAAAAAGCGAAGCTTGATAACAGCGCCACAAAAATTAGTGAGTTCTTAGCTACTCACGAAGAAAAGCGCGGCAGTACAGGAAAACCGGTTAAGAGTAATGTTACCGATAATGACAGCGCTAAAATGACCACCAGTAAAGGTACCATTCAAGGCTACAACGGCATTGCGATTAACGATGCTCGCCTTTCATTGCCATCCATGGCATCAAGGCATTAGTAAATCCCTTTACGTCAGCATCAAATCATTCTTCAAGCTCAAACCTGGGGCAGTGTTGGCGAGCAACAAACATTAAAACCCGCTATCAAGAATTAAAAGGACACCCATCCTAAATTAAAATTACTGAACTCTGGACTAAACTAAGAAAATCCCATATCGCTGTTATGTGATTAGATTTTATTTTTAGAGTGAGTGTCATTATTAATTTTGATTAAAAATTATATAAAAAACGAGTAATTCTACAGGCTCGTTAGTTGCTTATCGTTGTCTCGTGACATCATGACGTTATAGCGCTATAATGTTTTTGTCGATTTAATGGAGACATAATCATGAGTAACTTATCAAAACGTTCTACCGTTTACTTTGAGCCTGATATACATCAAGCACTAAAAATGCGCGCTGCTTCAGCTCATTTATCAATTTCTGAGTTAATAGATGAAGCTGTTCGTTTATTAATGCGTGAAGATCAGGAGGATTTAGCAGCGGTATCAGCAAGAGCTAATGAGCCTGATATTTCATATGAAGATTTATTAAATGATTTAAAGTCACATGGAAAAATATAGAATAACGTTTAAAAAGTCAGTGGCTAAGGATTTACGTGTTATACCTAAAAAAGATATAACAAAGATCCTAAGTAAAATAGATACATTAGCTGTAAACCCCAGAGGTGAAGGTTGTATTAAACTTTCAGGGCAGGAAAATTATCGAGTTCGTCAAGGTTTGTATCGAATAGTATATGAAATAAAAGATGATGTACTTGTCGTGAATGTAGTAAAGGTTGCTCATAGATCGCAAGTCTATAAAAGCAACTAAATCGGGTAGCCGGAGGTTTCTCTCCTCCAGCCCCACACCACCCTGCATGCGGCTCCGCACAGGGCGGTTCATTAACCATGATAGATTTAAAGCCAGATATCCCTTAGTGACACTAAGCCTGCCTTAGCTAAATATTCGTTGCTTAATGCTAAGTTTATTCCTTTAGTTTTCGCACTACGCCAAACACCTTTTCTTGTCGCTCCACAGCTCAGCGCTAATGCGAGTGGAACATCGCGTTTTAATAGATTATTCACTTTGGTTCTTGGCTATCGGTTTGTATCTAGTTCGCTCTTCGCCATCGATACCCTCGACGAAGCCGAGGCACTTATATACCAGCGCCTTACTGGTTATTTACCGATCGCGTGTTAAGCAGATCTCCCCCACTCTTTACTAGAATAAGCAGAGCATACACTTTCTTTGCACTGCTGCATCATTTACGGTGACCATTAGATCACGTGGTTTCGTTATGCTTGACTAACTCACCTATAGTCTACGCCTCATATGATGTTCTTGTTCATCAGCTCGCCTTATTTTCATCAACAGGGCTAGCGGCGTCCTCCAGACCAAACCTCACGGATAAGCCCTTGCCATTCGCTAGTAGTTAGCGTTTAATAACAATAAGTTACTTAAACGGTGATCTTCCTACAGAGGACTTTCACCTCATTAGTTCATGCCCATGCTGGGCGTACCAAGCTGTTAACAGCGCGTTAGCCTGAATCGAGGTATCAATGAAATTATTTACCCTTTTGCTTCTTTCTTTGATTTCATTCTCTGCTATTTGTAATGAAGTGAAAGAAGGGGTTGATGTAAATCTAAAATTATTAAATTGTCTTGATGAAAAAGTTCCAAATGGTAGCATTGAAGATCCAGAAAATAGAGATGCGAAATCATTATTTCTTCTTCCTAGTGTCATCGAAAATACGATGGAAAATGATTCAAGTAATGCATCAAAGAAACTGTTTGCACTCTCTATGGAGTATTGTGAGAGTGAAATACTATCTTTTAAAGAGTATTTTGAGAAACAGGCTAACAAGGAAATAAACAAGGACACGTAACCGTTGGCTGCGTTCCACTTCGTTTCACATTTTAGCCAACAATTACTTAGCCTGTTATTTAGGCGTTGGTACAGTTGATGTGCGGCTCAATTTACTATTATAAGGAAATAACAAATGAGAAATTATAAAAACATTTTAACTTATTCTGTAAGCATATTTTTAGCGAGTTGTGGTGTTTTACCTATAGAGAGTGAAATAAAAGAAAACCATTTTAGGTTTGAAAACTTCAAACAAGATATTAAATCGCCTTCGGAATTGGTTTATTTAATGTGTTATAGAAAAAGGCCTACAAGTTGGGCTCAACCTAAACAATATTTAGGCGGTGAGCATGAATTATGGGTTGAAGCCAATATTTCAGATTCACCTATAAATAACGAAGAAGCATTTGTTTTCTTTAAAGTTAAGTTGGATTCAGGAAAAAGCTATATGCTAAACAGAAAAATTGAAGATAAAAAAATTTCTATCTGGATTCAAGAGTCTGAAAGTGATGTCAAGGTATCAGAAGTTATCACAACAGATTTAAAAATAGCTGCACTTGGGAAGAGAAGTTTCCGTAAAAAACGATGTAAGACAGGCTCTATATAGCCTGTAACCCTAGCAAGTAAATTAATCAGGACAAACAACAGTTGGTTTTTGCTCTTTTGTCGATTACTTTAACTAATAATTATTTGCCTGATATTTAGGGCCTTTTGGTGCTTTACCTAACCATCTAATAAGGAAGTTACATGCTCTACTCAATACCTCACATTAAGTTACTGTCAATTCTACTTACTACAGCTATATTTTCTTCGGCTGCTCAATCAAAAGATGTTGAAATAAATATGGAGCAACGTAAAGAAGTCGTAGAGCGCATTTCTAATATTATTATCGAAAATTATGTTTTCCCTAAAGTTGCACAAAAAAATGCTAGCTTCCTACAAAAGCAATTTAAATCTGGACAATATAGTGGGCTGACTGATGCAGGTAAATTTGCAGAAAAATTAACTATCGATTTGCAAAAAATAAACCATGATAAACATATGGTAGTTAGAGTTAAAAAGCCCCAAAAAACACTGCCAGAGCAAAATGAAAAGCAATCGATTAGCCCGTATTTAGCTTATTTAAAACAAGAACAAAAAGAGAACTACGGTTTTAAAAAAATTGAAATTTTAGAAGGTAATATCGGGTATGTCGATTTTCGTTATTTTAGTGGCTTTGATTTAGCAAAAGAAACAGTTGATGGCGTATTAAAAGTTATTAAGAATACAGATGCCGTTATTTTTGACCTTAGAAAAAATGATGGCGGCTCTCCTGAAATGGTGCAATATATTTGTAGTTACTTTTTTGGTGAAAAAACTCACCTAAACAGCCTATATTGGAGGAAGGACAATAGAACTGAAGAGTTTTGGACCATTGATGACTTACCTTCCGCACGTATGCCCAATGTGCCTTTATTTGTACTAACAAGTAAATATACTTTTTCTGGGGCTGAAGAGTTCGCTTATAACCTTAAAACTCAAAAAAGGGCCGTAATTGTCGGTGAACATACAGGCGGTGGAGCAAACCCAGGAGGACCAATTGAAATAAATGAACTATTTAGTATTAATGTTCCTACAGGTCGCGCTATTAACCCTATTACTAAAACTAACTGGGAAGGTACAGGTGTCATACCAAATATAAAAACATCATCACTAAATGCTTTTGATAAAGCTTATCTTTTAGCAAAGAGTTCAGCTGAAAAATTTCGTCAACAAAAATAAGAAATTAACTAGGGTCAGATACACATTAATATCTGGCATTAATAGATGATGATCAAAACTCATGTTTATTAAGTCATAGTAAGAAATGTTAGTATCCAACATTTCTTATGTAATTTAATGGCTTAATCCAGGAGTGCGCCCTTAAAAGCTTTGCCTAACTTTAGTTGTACTTTCGGATTATTAATTAAGCAACAAAACCATTAGGGTAATAATCGTTGTTAATTGTATGACTAAATTAACTCGAACAGTACCTACCCTTCTCTTTGCTACAGTCATTTTTTGTTTAAAATAGCTAAAAAATATAAAGTTTTATGAGCATGTTTTTTGAGCACACATTGATAGCTTTGATCAAACTATCAATTTAAATATCAATATCAACATCGGTATTGCAAATAGTTTTCATTTGCAATACCATGCATTCCATTATCTATCTAAGCAAGAATTACAAGCGAACGCTATAAATTTTAAGCTCTTAAGCCAAGCTTCAGAAGAAATTTTTGCGAATTATTAAGTCGTTTATTTAATTCTCTTGCCAGTAAGTAGTTTAGTTAACTAAAAAAATACGTGTTTTTACGTGATTTCTCTTCCACACATGTAGCTTTAAAGTCGTTATGAATAAAAAACAATGGTATACATGGCATAGCCTTGTTGGTATCAAACCAGCAATATTAATCTGCTTTATTCTAATAACAGGCACTTTGGCTGTTGTTTCGCACGAAATCGATTGGCTATCTAATAGTAGTCAACGTGTTCTGCCATCAGTTAATTCTGCCGAAATAAATTGGTCTAAGGTTTATCTTTCTGCGAAAGAAAATAACAGCACGCAAATTCTCAATATTAACGCTCCGGTTGATGATTGGTTTGCAGTTGAAGTAATACGTTTAAACGATAAAGGCGAACGATACCGCCAGTTCTATCATCCTTCAACAGGTGCTTATCAGGGTGATGGGCGTTGGCTTAATTGGCAACGGTTTTTTAGAATGACACATCGACATTTAATGTTACCAACAACTTATGGTATTACCTTAGTGTGTATTGTTGGATTACTGTTATTGTTTTCACTCATCTCTGGCTTTTTTATCATACCTAAATGGTGGAAAAGCTTTTTTAAAAAGCCAAGAACCAATAACAGCAAAGCTTTTTGGAATGATTGCCACCGACTTTTTGGCTTATGGTCTAGTTGGTTATTATTAACTGTTTGTGTCACCGGTATATGGTATTTAGTTGAAGTATGGGGTGGCAGAGCGAGTTTTCCCGAACAACAAATGCCTAAAGTTGCTGTAAATAACACGGCTGTAAACACCGCAACAAATGTATTTGATAGAGCGATAAACAGTGTTGCCCAATATCATAATTTAACCATTAAACGCATTGTTTTACCGAGTTTGAAAGCATCCACTATTATTGTTGAAGGGCAAAACGATACCCTGCTCGTAAGAGATAGAGCAAATAATGTTGTTTTTGATGGTGTAAATGGTGAATATTTATCTCGTCGAGTGGCAGGTGAACAGTCTTTACATGTCAGAATATCTGAGGCCGCTGATCCAATACATTTTGGCATGTTTGGTGGTATTTATACTAAAATTTTATATTTCTGTTTTGGCACTATTTTGTGTGCCTTAGCTATATCTGGCACCTATCTTTATGGTTTACGGCAATATAAATCGAAGCGTGGCGAGTTACATGTTGCGAGAAAAGTGTGGAAAGCATCTTGGCTTGGTACAGGTTATTGGAAATGGCTTTCTTTAGGGCTAATTGCAACTGCACTAAGTATTGCCTTAGTTACTTTTTGAAACCCTATTTGGGTCTGAACTGTCATTCTTTTTTGAAATATCATTCTTCTAATGTTGTTTCAAACATAATTGCTAAGCACTTTATCACCCCACTTTTAATGGTTAATGATCTATTTAGTCTCTAAGCATAAGTAAAACGCAGCAACAGGTTACAAACTTTTACACGATACAATGAACCAATCAATGCAAACCTTAATGATAACAGTTATCATTAAGGTCTAATGTATTTTACTAGTTACCCTGCATGTTTAAACTTAATTTTTTATCTAAAAGTATCCTTTTATCGAGCTTATGTTATTCACAAATTTCTTTTGCTGAAGAACAATCAACCGACACTACAATTACAGATGATACTCCCATTGAAGTTATCAGCGTTATTGGCCGAGCCCAGCAATTTTATTTAGCGAAAGAAACCAAGGTTGGTAGCAAAGTTAATTTATCATTATTAGAGTTGCCGCAGTCTGCTCAAGTATTAACTGAGCAACTTATTATTGACCAAGCAGCCAGAGACATTACTGACTTATACCGTTCAATTGCTGGTGTTAGTGAATACAGTTATTCAGGCGTAACTTTTAGAGGATTTCGCGATGACGCCAACGTTTTTTATGATGGCGTAAGGGGCGACCCTTATTCGGGTTTTGGTGTGCCGCAACTGTTTAATGTTGAAAGAGTTGAAGTATTAAAAGGCCCTGCTTCCGCTTTATATGGCGGCGGAGAACCAGGAGGCATGATTAATTATGTCACCAAAAAACCAAGTTTTAACGAAGAAAAACAATTAAAACTCACCTTAGGTAACTTTGCCACACAAGGCGCCTCTCTTGATATGACAGGCGCATTATCCGAAGACCTAGCCTATCGTTTAGGTGGCTTTTATGAACAACAAAATAGCTTTCGAAATAATGCCGATGCAGAAAACATAGAGTTAGCTACAGGTTTGTTATTCAACATATCTGAAGACACTAGCCTAACAACTACCCTTGATTACATTAAACAAGACTTAGGCGGTAACCGTTTACGCGGAGTACCGGTTGATGACAACGGTAACTTTCTGGTAGACCCATCATACAATGCTAATGAAAAAGTTGATTATCAAAATATGGAAGCCTTGGTAATACAAGCAGAGTTAAGCCACTATTTTGCCGACAACTTTAAAGTAAATACCACCTTACGTTACTTAGATAATGAGCGAGATCAGGCTTATCATGAGTCACGGGAATGGGTAGATGCTAATGGCGATGGCGTTGCTGATATTAACGATCAAATAATAAAGCGAGAGTATCGTAAACAGTACCGAGCGAATGAAGAAATTAGTGTAACCTCTGATTTTGTTTATGAATTTGAAACAAGTAATTTTGAGCATCAATTTTTATTTGGCGCTGATTACCATACCGTAGACACAGAATATGACTACTTTAGAGCACGTTATGAAGCTGACGGCGTAGCTAACCTCAATATATTTGATTTAAATTATGGCATTACTGATCCCAGTACTTACGCGTTAACAGATCAAAACCGTGATGGCGTAAATTCAGATAGATACGGTATTTATCTTCAAGATGTCGTAAAAATTAACGATAAATGGACCGTTATTGCCAGCCTGCGTTATGACAATTTTGAAGAATATAACCAAGAAACTGACTATTCTTTTCAAGATAGTGACGTTACACCGCGCTTAGCCGTAACCTATTTAGCTAACTCAGACACTTCTTTATATGTTAACTACTCTGAAAGCTTTAACCCTGCTTCGTCGTCAGATCAAGAAACCGTTGCACAAGAAGGCAGCTTAACGCCTGAAACTGGCAAGCAAGTTGAAATTGGTTTGAAAAAAGAGTGGTTTGACGGAAAAATACTAAGCACCTTCGCTATATACCGAATCAACAAAGAAAATGTTGTTATGTCGAATCCTGATTACACAGGTGATAATGGTGTTGTTGAGCTGCTAAATATTGGTGAAGTTGAAAGTAATGGCTTTGAAACCACCTTAGTCGGCGATTTAGCTGATAACTGGACCGTTACTGCCAACTACGCTTATAACGATACCGAAGTTATCAAAGGTGTTAGTGGCGACACTATTAGTAATTCGTTTGGTGATGGTAGTCGCTTTGTTAATGCCCCACGCCACCAAGCCGGTTTGTGGACACGCTATGATATAACCGATATTGCTTCGTCAATTGCCTTTGGCTTGAACTATGTGAGTGAGCAAATCAGTTTGGATGATCAAAAAGTGAAACCATTTACCGTTTTTGACATGAGTTGGACATCTCGAATAGACGATGTTTTATTCAGCGTTAATGTAAATAATTTATTTGACAAAGAATATGCAGTTAGTGGATTTAGTGAGCGCAACGGCCACTTTCCAGGTAGCCCGCGTACCATTATCGCGCAAATGACTTACGATTTTTAAAATGCTTTTATGCTTAGCATTAACTTTAACAATGTAATAATATTTAACGTACTGAACGGCTAATATTAATGATGATAAAAGGGGAGTACTCAACGGTATTCCCCTTTTACATTTAATATATCTAGAAAGCTCTCTATTAGCATTCTTGTCGGATATATTTGGGCTGCTTTATTTTGATTAATTGTTATTTTTATTCTTTTTTTATAGTGTTTTAGTTTTCACTATTCGCTTTATTGGCATATTTTCCAATAGTTTTTCCCGTTGTTGCCCAAACTAAAACGCCGCCCCAAGCAATTAAAGAAAAACCAGCGGGAATACAAGCGAATAAAATATATTTAAAATGCTCACGATTAAATATAAGCGCAAGCATTGCAGGAAGAAACCAGAGAACGAGTACACAAATCATACCAAATGTAATAAGTTATTGACCAATTTTAAGCGAGGATAAATTGTTCAATAATAAGGCGTTTAATTGAGTAATAGCGAGCTATTGGGATTGAAAACAACGCAGTTATTGACGATTTAAACCGCCTTAAAATGATCGATTATTTATTTCAATTGGTATTAATATTAAAGCTATAAATGAGTAGTTGCCACTTGCCAAAATGTTGTTGATATAATCCATTGTTTTTCTCCTTTAAAATTATCGACTTTATGAATAAACATAAAAACATTACTGTCAGAACTCATAGCCTTCAATTTAGGAGATTTATTACAAAATAAATTAATATAATCTAGAAACCTACTTTAGGCTTCTACATTAACCAATCTAGTTTATTAAATGTCGCACTTAGATTTAAGTGCTTAAAGTGCATGTTAACCAAACACTTAGCGTAAGTTTACAATGTTATCTGTACTATTTTCTAAGGCGTTAATTTGTTTTATTTCTTCAGTAGTTAAAACCTTATACCCACGAGGATAAGACCAACCATAACCCCATCTAAATGGTGTAGGAAGGTATGGACTTCCTCCAACTCGCACACCCGCTAACATAAGTTTTGCAATTTGTGGCTCTCCAACTTTAGCTACACATTGTTGAAGCTGTTGATCAGCCACAAGCCTATCTTGGTAAGTGCCGCCTTGCCAATATGCGTAGTCATGGGCAGTACAGCAAGACAACCATAACTCTTTGTGATCGATAGTCCCGTCAGGAAAAACACTACAACCATCAGTTGTGAAAGGTTTGATATTTTCGGTACTTACCGTATTCGATAAGAATAAAAATACTAAAGTTAAGGTGAAAGCTAAAGTGAAAGCTAAGATAATGCGCATAAATTTACCTAACATCTAACTAGACAACAGAGTTTTTAAAAAAGCAGTTTCAAAATGCATTAAAGATTAAAGTTAAACTGTATTGCTCGATAAAACCTATGACAATATTTCACTAGAAGTAAAACTTTACACACAGTATGGATTTAGAAATTAATCTTCATTTCAACGTTGAAATAATTCAACAGCTTCAACGTCAAAACAAGCATAATACAGCTGCTAATAATAGATATACGTAATAGGTATACGTGATAGGTATACGTGATAGATATACGTGATAGATAAAAAAGCCAACAGTACTTTATCTTACACTATATTCTTATGTACCAGACAAACACCAGACTGCAAATTCATTACCACTGGGTTCAATAAAATGAAACCGACTCCCGCCAGGGAATGAAAAAATTGGCGTAGATATTTTACCACCATATAATTCAACCGTAGATTGAGCTTGCTCTAAATCGTCAGTTAATAATACCAGTAAGGCAGAGCCACTTGAGGCTAGTGAAGCTAAATCCGACTTATAAAAGCCACCGTCTAATCCTTCATCAGCGAAAGCAGTATAGTCGTCACCGTAATCAGTAAAACGCCAACCAAAGGTATCTTCGAAGAATTTTTTTGTTGATGGAATATCTTTAGCGGGAAATTCCACATAGTTTAACTTCAAATTTTTCGACATAACCTAATCCTTTTTGGCAGATAACGAGCCAATAGCATTACTCGTTTTTTATATTATTTCAGTAAAAATACTCTAACCGGATTATTTTCTTTTAACAATTAAAAGCGTTTATGTTTGGATTTTTGGTTCGTTGAAAATTTGCCAATAGATAAATAAGCATTAAATGTGATTTGTAGGTTACTTAAGTGGCGTGATGTTGATCTTTAAAACACTAATGAGCCTACTGCTTATATTAAGAAAAGAAGGTGCAATAGAACTGACTCTATTTATTTTGATCGCATTAATTCTATTCTAGCGGTTAGCCTAGCTATGTTGGCCAAACAAAAGGCGTTGGTTTTTCTGCGCTCGTATCTGTAACTGCATTTTTTTGAGCCAGTATTCCTCTGATCGCGTTTCCTGTGCCTTTATGTTTACTACAAAAAGTTTTTAGATATAAAATCTCAACTCTGCTGCGTGCCCATGGCGTTGTACGAAGAAATTTCAAACTTGATTTTAAACGCGGCTTATTGGTAAAACAACGAATATTAAGTTGCTCACCCATTTTTTCCCAACCAATTTTTTTCTCTAATTCAATTAGAATTTGTTCAAGTTTAATGCCGTGCAGAGGCTCATTACTGTTGTTCATTGGCGACCTAAAATAAAAAAAAAGCATTGTAGCAAGATTTCTAAATTTTAACAGACTTATGCGTTAACGCGATGGAACTATAATAGAGAGCATAAAGGCTGCTATGTTAGCCATGACTTAAAACAAGCACTAAAAACAGCGTTAAAAACAAACATTAAAAGTTATAACGAACTTTTATTTTATCAACGATAAAATCGACCGCTGCTTTTACTTTTGGTACTAAATAGCGTTGTTTTTGATACAACAAATAAACCGCCATATTAGAGTTTTGGGTTATCGCTAGTTCATGTTCAAACTTAAGTTCTTGCAACTGACCTGATTCAATATAGGAAGACAACGCCCACCGAGTTGACATTAAAATACCTTCACCGTTACACGCTTTTTTCGCTAACCAAGTCCCGTTATTTGAAATTGCTATTGCCGGCCCAGAAACATCATGCCATTGACCGTTCATATTACATAACCAAGGTGTAGGCCCTGATGGCGTTTTAAAATATATGCCATTGTGTTCTTTTAAAGCCATTGCGTTACAAGGTAAGCCGTGTGTTTCTATATATTCAGGCGAAGCAACAGGAATAAAACCATTATCCATGAGTTTTATCGCTAATACGCGCTCATTTGGCGCATAACCACCACGAATAGCAATATCAACATCGTCGCGACCTAATGTTGATAGTTCATCACTTAAACTAATATCTAGTATAATTTCAGGGTATAACTCGCTGAACTCATCGAGTAAGGGAAGTAATATTTTTTCGCCAAAACCAACCATAGAACTTATAGATAAACGCCCCATTGGTGTGGTTTGATAACTGCGAACTGTTTCGTTGCTTTGTGCAAGTTGCGTCAATATTTGTTGAACATCGTTATAATAAATTTGCCCGACTTCTGTCAATTTAACAATTCGGGTTGAGCGTTTTAATAACGTTGCGCCTAAACTCTTTTCTAAATCAGCAACCCGCCTTGATAGTGAAGATGGCGGCACGTTTAAAGCATTTGCTGCTTTAGTAAAACTCCCTGTTTCAACAACTTTGCTGAAATAGCGTATTGCACGTAGTTGATCCAACGGCCCTCTCCATTATAAATACTGAATATTGTTGTTTTATTGTTGTTTTATTGTTGTTTTATTGTTGTTTTATTGCTGCTTTATTGTTGCTTTAAAAGCAATAGTGATTCGCATTTTCCCTTATATATAACCAAATTAAAACAAGTAATAATGTCTTTATTGCAAACAGTACCGCTTTATCTTAGTGACAAGGCATTAAAAAATAGGCATTTAGTGCTGTTTTAGGGCTATTAAATACCGATGAAACAAAATAAAACACAACTGAACACAAATAAAACAAAGTTGAACACAACTTTCGCGTTAATGATGAGACACTAACTTATGATAACTTTGCACGGTTTTGCCGCAAGTAACTACTACAACCTAGTTAAGCATGTTTTGCTATACAAAGGCCTGCCATTTAAAGAAAACCTACTTTACGGTGGTAGTGAACAGTTACTAGCTATTAGTCCTGCGGGTAAAGTACCTGTTATTACGACTGCACAAGGTTTTAACCTTTCAGAATCAAGTGTTATATGTGACTTTATTGAAGAGACTTACCCAGCACCTGCGCTTTACCCTGAAAATGTAGAAGAGCGTGCTGTTGTGCGTCAAATGATGAAAATGGCAGAGCTATATTTTGAACTACCAAGCAGACGATTGATACCTTATGCACTGTCAGGTACTGCTGTGCCTGAATCAATTGCCGTTGAAGTACGTCAAGTATTAAGTCGTGGCATTACAGCCTTAAGTCGCTTATGTAAATTTTCGCCTTGGGTTGCTGGTAAAGAACTAACCATGGCTGATATCTATCTCTACTATGTAAATACTATTGTTAGTGCTTTTGGCTCTAGTCAGCTTAATTGGGACGTACTGGCCGAAATACCAAGCATGAAAGAATGGAGCACGGCTATGAGTCAATCAGCTATTGCTCAAAAAGTAGAGGCCGATCGTCACGCAAACATGCCAGAGTTTATGCAACAGGTGACGGCTAAAATTAATGCGGCAAGCGCTAAGTGATTTTTAATCTTTAATTTTTAATTTTTAATTTTTAAGAAGTCATCAATAAAATTTAAGAAAAACATCACCAATATTCTATTGTTATTGGTTTAAATGAATTCATTATTTGCAGGAGAAAACATCATGACAACGTCAAATATCCAACTAACTTCAACCATCAGTGAAGATAATCAATTAACCCTTGCCTTAAAAAATATCGAAGTACCACACCCCAGCGCCGATGAAGTAGTTATTCGTCTTGAAGCTGCGCCATTAAACCCGTCTGATTTAGCCGTTCTTTTTAGCGTTGCAGACATGACAACAGCAAAGCAATCTGGCTCGCAGCAAAGCCCAGCTATCACGGCAGATGTTCCCGCTAAATTTATGCCTGCTGTTAAAGCACGTGTTGGCAAAGCGATTCCTGTTGGTAATGAAGGCGCAGGAACGGTTATAGCTGCTGGTTCATCGCCAGCGGCACAAGCATTAATGGGTAAAACCGTTGCAGTTATAGGTGGTGGTACTTTTCGACAATATATTGCGGCCAACGTACAAAGCTGCTTGCCATTAAAAGAAGGTACTACGGCAAAAGAAGGCGCATCATCTTTTGTTAATCCGCTTACGGCATTAGCCATGGTCGAAACCATGCGTGCTGAAGGTCACAAAGCGATTATACATGCCGCAGCTGCATCTAACCTTGGTCAAATGTTAAACCGTATTTGTATTGCTGATGGTGTTGATTTAATTAACATTGTTCGTAAAACAGAACAAGAAACACTGCTACGTGATATGGGTGCTAAATATGTTGTTAACTCAAGCAGTGATAGCTTTCTTGCTGACTTAACCGCGGCAATTATTGAAACAGGCGCAACAATTGCGTTTGACCCTATTGGTGGCGGTAAACTAACCAGCGACATTCTTAATTGCATGGAAGTTGCCGCGTCTCGATATATGAAAGAACACAGCGTTTATGGCTCAGACACATACAAACAAGTATACATTTACGGTGCTTTAGACCGCGGACCAATAACATTAAATCGTAACTTTGGCTTCGCTTGGGGTGTTAATGGCTTCTTATTATTTAATGCACTCGGTAAATTAGGCACTAAAACGGTAATTGCGATGCGCAAACGTGTTGCTGATGAAATAACCACAACATTTGCTAGCCACTACACACATGAAGTGTCGCTGGCCGAAGTATTACAATTAAAATCGATGGCTGCTTATTCAAAACAAGCTACAGGAGAGAAGTTCTTAATTCTTCCTCAAAAATAACTTTTACTGAGAATACCGGTCAATGGGAGCAAAATTGAGAGCTCCTATTGACACTTTATTAGCAGAACAATTTATACAAGCCTTTCACTTTAGGCTGAAAGCCCAGCGAGGTTCTTTTTAAACTTCACCGTTAATTAAAATGGGTAATTAAGCCAAACTACTTATAATCTCCCCCTACAGGTTTATTCTTATTTTTTAATAAATTAAGAAAGTTGCATCCAATATGTTTAGTTAGCCGTATCTCTAGTAAGCGCCACTGTTGATCCATAAATTCTTTTAAAAGTGGCGCCGGTTATTTTTATTAAATTAAGGAAGCAAAGATGAAATACACAAATAAAACCACAGGAAATAAATTAATTTTATCTACAATTGGCTTAGCTGTTGTTCTAGGACTTAGTGGTTGTGATGGTGACGATGGAAAAAATGGAGTAAACGGCGTAGATGGCGTAGACGGAATGAACGGCAATAATGGTACTAATGGACAGCCTGCTTTTCCAGTTGCTAACTTTATTTTATCAAACAATGGCTCTGCCAATGTTGGAACTACCGATTTTATCAATCAAAACGCGAACAGATTAAAAACATTTAATTCAGGCAATAATGAAGGCATATCACTTACTAAGCTAGGGCATTTAGTTCACGCAGGCGATGCTGGGGTGCCTAGTTTACGAACCGTGTGTAACATTACAGCACGAGATAACAATACGAGTTTTGATTTAAATATAGATAGAGAGTTAACCGGCACCTCAACAGGTTTGGTTAATCCTAAAGGTATTCATTATTCTGAAAAAATGGGGTTAACTTTTGTTGCCGACTTTAATGCAATGCAAGTAGGTGTTTATGGTGCCCAAGCCTCTGGCGATGCATTACCTGTAGCAACAACAGTAACCGATGCAAAACCTTGGGATCTAGTTTACGACGATAATAATGATCGGTTATACGTTGCTTTAACTGATGGTAATGTTGCTGTTTATGACAATTATGTTGCCAGTGATTATGCTGCAACCCCAACGAGAGTTATAATACCGAGCAATGCTAACCTTGAAAAAATATCGATCAACATTCATGGTATTGCTTTAGATGAAACCACGAATAAACTGGTGCTTTCTGATGTAGGTAGCGCATCGGATGCAACCGATGGCAGTATTTTTGTTATAAATAATGCCGCTACGGCTGATGGCAATGTCACTATTGCTCGCGCAATTTCAGGCCCTAATTCAATGTTAGGTAACCCTGTTGATATAATCCTAAGCGGAACTGATTTACGCGTTGCAGAAAAGTCTAATGACGCGATTTTAATTTTCTCTAATATATTTTCAGGAGACAGTGGCGATATTGCTCCTGACCTAGTAACGTCTACTGAAAAGCCTGAATCACTAGTTGAAGTTACTGCTGCATATAATGGCAATGATGTTTCTGATAGCACAAACGGTGCAGAAGCTATCTTATCGGTAGCAGTATCTAGCAATCCAAGTGCCGTAGGACCAACTAGCAATATGCTGACAAGTTTTAATTCGTTACTTACCAGTACTATAGGTAGTTACGACACTGGCCGAACTCAAGAAAGTGTAACCTTTGATTCCGCAGGAAATAGTTATGCAACATTTGATGGTGAGTCGAGCGGCGTATTAGTATCAACAAAAGTAGCAACAACACGCTCTAACTCAACGTTTAGTGCATCTTACGACCGTATCATAAGCGGTGAAAATACCGGGTTAATCTCACCTAAAGGCATTGATGTAGCATCAGCACGTAGTTTAATTTTCGTAGCAGAAAATAATGAGACAACCCCAAGTGTGCTAATTTATTCTGCTTGTGCATCTGGCAATATTTCTCCTTTATTAACCTTAACAACCGCGAATAATGCGAGACCGTGGGATTTAGATTATGATGCGAAAACAGACAGAGCCTTTGTTGCTTTAACCGATGGAACCATTGCTGTTTTTGATGAAGTTTCAGCGAATATTTCAGCAGGTATAATCTCAGTAAATACTGAGAACCGTTTAATTACACCGGCAACATCTGGTTTAGCGATATCAGCGCCAACCAATATTCATGGTATAGATTACGACTCTTTAAGTGACTCACTTATTGTTAGCGATGTTGGCAGTGCAGCAGATGCAACTGACGGGAAAATTTATGTAATGAACAATGCAGCTGCAGCTTCAGGTTTAACAGATATTTCAGTGAATATATCGGGAGCAAATACTAATTTAGGTAACCCTGTCGATATTATGTATACAGGTTCACATTTATACGTTGCTGAAAAATCAAATAATCAGGTAATGAGATTCGACAACATTTTAACAAGCGCTGGTGGCGATATTGCACCAAATTTAAGCGCAAGTTATACAGCACCTGAGTCTGTGGCTATCGTGCCATTATCGTTAAAAGCTCACTAATAAAGTATTTAAAAACAATATATCTAAAAGGCATCAATTATTTGATGCCTTTTTATTTAATAAATTAATCTCTTATTTAGTGAGTCACCAAGGTTGAAGCTCTCGTTGGCTAGAAAGTAAGTTTACTACTTAAGTTTAAACTTCAGCTCAGGGTGTGTTGTTAATCTCATGAATTTTATACTGAATTGAATACTCTTTACACCATTCAATAACAGCATCTCTCATGGCTTTATTTTCAAAAGCATACCATTTTTCAGTACACTCTAAACTGTGCAATAGCGACTTAAATCGAGAATAAGCACCACGAGAGCCAAACATATGATAAACATTATTAAGTTCATCAGGTATTACTTCAGCAGCAAATTCCAAAGCAACTTTTTTACCTAAATCTAAATCATGCTTTGTGGGAATTAATAAATACTTATCATTTTCAAAAATATCTTCGGGTAGTTCCTCTTCTATATCATCACCAGAATAATAAATTTTACCTGTTTCTGAATCAACATAGGCTTCATTATCAAATGAATAATCTGAAGAAGTGAACTCTATTGCAAATTCAAGATCCATTAAATCGACATGCATATCAGTACCTAATCACCAACGCCTTGTTATGAGGCGAAAAATTGTTGGCTAAAATAAGCGACTAAAGAACAAAAGCCAACTGTTTTTATTCTTCTAAAAGGCTTAGCTATCAACATCGAATGACTTAATCATCATCGGTTGAAAACGCCACCCCCACATACAAGTTTCATTTGCTCTAAAAGTCACCGAGCCTGTTAACTTTTGATCATCATCATCTTTTAATACTACAACATAATTCACTAAACCGTATGGCTCAGTTTCATGTAATTGAACATTTACATCAATAATTTCTGAATTTTTGAACTGCTTTAGATCCGCAAATTTATTCAGCTGCTCATAAACAGCTTCCAAGCTTGATAAAGGAGTAATTTCTGCAATATCTGGACATAAAAGCTCATGTGCTTTTTTAAAGTTTTTTTGAGTAAAATATAAGTTAACAAATTCAAAAGCTTTAGCTTTGCTATTCTTAATTGACGTCTCAAAAAATACTTTTGCATCAAAGCTTTGACTAGTTGATTGGCAACTAAATAAAATAGTTAATAATATAAGAGAAAATTTCACAGTTCTATCCTTGATTGCTAACGTGTATGTCGAATGTCTTTTTTAGAAAAAACAGCCGTAAATTTATTAAATGAAAGTTTATGATGAATCCATCTTAATTCTAAACTGATTTTCTGCTTCCTTCGCATCACAACACATAACTCACCTGAGGTATATTAAAGGTTTATTTAGTTTAGCGTAGCGTTTAGGTATTTCAATTTAAGATGAGCAATTTAAGATGAGATTTAGATGAGC
>NZ_BAAJLU010000033.1:0-18240 GCF_057550865.1 Colwellia sp. NW0002-52-1
TGAAGTTATCCCTGCATTACCTGTGAAAAATTTTGAATAATCAAAGCTCTCTGCTGGTAAATTAGAAAATGACGTATTAAGAACATTGTTACCTTTTGCAAGGCTAAAAGAAAAGTCAACGTCTTGTTCACCATCAATATCTACAACTAGAGGTGTTTTAAAACCATTAATAGTTTCACTTGATAATGAAACAGTGAAGTTACTTTCAGTTGTCACGTTAAAGTTTATATACTGGGTATCATGCAAACAGGTAAGGTTATACCCAAGCTGCGGAACATCTCCATAGTTTTTACCCGTGTAAAGATAGTTAGTACAATACTCTTTTGGCAAAAGGTTATACCAAGTGATGGGCATTTGTTGTCCATCACTATAGCTATCATATGATGATTCCATCAATGTTACTGATTCATTGCTAGCCATTGGCTGCATTGCTGAAATATATGTATGTAACTGGTTATTAATCTCATAAAAATCAAATAATACAGCGGTAAGGTCGCCAAATTTAGCGGTTAACAATATTGAGTAATAACCAACAGGTAGATTGAATTCAACTTGACTTTGATCATTTAATTCTACATCTCCCGAAGAATAAACTTCTGACTCTCCATTGGTAATATCATATTTTATAACATGCGCTGTTAATGAATTAACGTTGATATTTTCAGGTAAATTACCTTTGATTATATCATTAGATTCATCGCTCTTTTCCAATTTGATGCCATTTGGTAAAGCAGAGATTTCTAAGTTTATTACTACCTTTGAACTCGCCGCTTCATCTTCAATAATGGTTACATTTACTTCAGTATTTTGGTCATACCAAGTACCGGAAATTTTCACTTTATTAAGCGTAATTACATAATCCCCCGCAGATTCAGCAGAAAATGTAATCGATAAATCTTTCGCACTAACAAACGTAGTTTCGCCAGTTTGATTTACCGTTATATTATTAACCATAACTAAACCAGAGTCATAGCTCATATCAACTGCAGAAATTTCAGTATCAGAAACTACTTTTATTACTTCTGTTTCTGTAGATTTTTTACAGTCATCACAACCAGAAGTAGTTACCGTAACTGTAGGTTCAGTGGTTACTCCTCCACCACTAGTACCACCAGTAGTTGGCGCACTACTTGTAGTACCAGAGTCAGAACCTCCTCCTCCTCCACAAGCAAATAAAGTTAGGCTTAGTGTTGCAATAGATATTAACGTTAAAACTTTCATTCAATTTTCCTTGGCGGGATTTCCACTTCTTGTTTAATATTGTGTTAAATAATACCTTGATATTTAACAAGATGTAACAAGAATTTTACTTTTTAGCACTTGATAATCCTAGGGTTTAACTCCGATGTCCACTCTAAATATTATGGGTGAGTTAATAAATATTCATACAGCGATGGTAGTCGGTTTATTACTTTCTGTGGCAGTCATTACGCACCTGCCATAATAGAAGTAGGCGGATTTGAGTTAGTATAAAGGTTAAGCTGCTCGTTTAAGATGAGTGATCGTTTAGGATGAGTGTCATGCTAATCTTTAACCTCTATAGTTGAATGATATAAATTAAATATAATTTAGACATAGCACGCATCTTAAATAATTTGGGATGAATGTCTGGTTAATTCTTCCATTTGGGATGAGTGTCCGGTTAACTTCACGGTTAACTTCTGCTAATTCTTTAATTCCTTCATGCTTTGTAACGGCTTATCATCAATTGAAGTAGTTAACTCGCTGTCTTGAATTTCGTCTGAATCTTGTAATATTTCTAGTACATCAGAGGCTACTTTGGGGAAAGAATCTACGAATGTACTAGCAATGTCTACAGCATGCTCTGGAATATGGTCAACCATATGATTAATATAGCTATTTGTTGCATTCTCTATGTTTTCTAATGCATCGTCTGAGAAAACTTTTTCATTTTCATCCTCGCTTTCACTGTGGATCAAATTCTGAACATAAGCTTCAGCAACATCATTCGACGATTCGGGTAGTGATTCCGAAACCGTAAAGGCAAGGTCTTCCGATTGTTCAGGAGAAACATCGGTTAAGCGATTATAAAGCTCTGTTGCCGTATTTGTAGAGGCGGCAGCTACCCTGTCGATTGGTCGCATTGCATCTAAAGAATCTGAAAAATTTGTCATGTATTCTTCGGTCATTTCCAGTAACTTATCAGGGTATTCTTCAACCATATTTTCCGCGGCTAATTCCATTAAATCAATTCCGTTATCAGGCATTGCACTAGCAATCGCGACAATAATGTTAGTAAATTGATCAGGGTATGTAGACGTGATCCACTCAACCAATTTATCTGCTTGCTCAGGAGAAGCATTGGTTAATGCTTCAGCAATATGAATACTCATTTGTGGAGCTGCTGATGTTATTGCGGCGTATAATTTACCAATATCTACGGCATCTATAGTACTTAATGCCGCGGCTAAGTTTGACGCATTGTTTGGGTCTCTTAGCACGAGCGCTTTAACCATATTAACCGCAGCCGATGGGTTTTTATTAGCTAAGCTAATAGCAACTTCTACTTCTGGTGTTGCTTCAAATGGTGCTTCTGCATAGTGTGTACGGGGATCCAATTCAGACACTACGCCACTGGGTGTTTGCATAACAAAGCGTTCTTGCTCTTCAAGCGGTAAAGCGTGTCTTAGTTTCATCCGAATAATGATAAAAAATAATAAAGTTAAAGCGACAATATTCATAAAACCAAATAGGGCGCTACTTCCAAAAGCATCCATTGCCACTGACGCAAGATATGGACCTAAAATACATCCTAAGGCATAAATTATTAATAACGCACTCATGGCAGCCAAAATTTGTTCTTTCAATACCTTATCAAAAGTCTCAGACATACTCATGGGATAAAGACAGGCAACTAACCCTGTTATAAGTGCAATAGCCACTAAATTGAGTTTGAACATATTTTCAGACATAAGTAATGGCACAGACAAACATAGCACTATGAGCGTTGCAACCATAACTAGCATGACTTTTCGTCGGTCAAAATGATCTGACAAATAGGCGATAGGGAACTGTAAAATGATCGCGCCAAAGATCGCTGAGCCCATAAATATTGATAAATCTATATCGGTAATACCGTTTTGACTAGCAAAAATAGGCAACATATTTATTAAAGCTGCATACAAAACCCCACAATAAAAGCAACTCACCACACCCAAAGGAGACAGTTTGAAAACAGTTAATAACGACATGGATTGGCTATCTTCTATTTTGGGGCCTTTTTGGTTACTAATAACGATGGGCGTAATTGACAAGCTAAATAAAATACCGCAAATAACAAACAAGGTAATATCTTCAATTGGCGCAACATTTAATAAAAACTGGCCAGAGAATAGCGCTGTCATTATCATCATTTGATTAATGGAAAGTATGCGTCCTCTATTTTTTTCAGTCGCGCTATGGCTTAACCAACTATCAAGTGTCGCATTAGTGCAAACAATACAAAAGCCTGTAACCACCCTCATAGCGGCAAGCATCAACGGCTCTGGATAAAGACCCGACAGTAAAATAGCAACAGAGGTTAAACTACCACACATGGCAAATATTCTAATATGGCCAACACGTTGCAATAAGATACGGCTATAATATGCTCCGAACAAAAACCCCACGGACAACATAGATAAGACTAAACCCATATTATCTAGGCTCACTCCATCGTTCTGCATACGTATAGGCAATAAAATATTGCTTAATCCATAACCTAGCATTAACAAAAAACCACTTGTTAATAATAGGAAGAAAGGTTTAATGGTCATTATCACAAGCGATTATCTTCTCTATATTTGACGGCCAGCTTTAGTGGCGACATTTAATTAAAAATGATGTTACACACATCTCATGGGGAATTTTTACTGAAATATTTTTGTAGTCGATGAAGTGAATGAAGCTAAACTCACTTTACGCTTGTCTTTAGTATTTCGCCACTTCTGACAAGGTTTTTACAGGCTAATTTCTTAATAAGATTTTACACATTAGCAGCACTTAAGTTAACATTTATTGTTACTTGATTTGAATTCATGCCCGAAGTTTTATCTACCAATTCCTCCTCCAATTTTGATTACTTTAAAAAATTCGCTTTAAAAATATTCAAGTGAATATGATTATTAATTTTTTTCAAGTTTCCTTTCTCGATAAAGCCTCACCCCTCTGGGTGAAATAAAGCCTAATAAAATACCAATAAATAAAATTACAGCTTGTATGATACTGGCATATTGCACTGATTTTACTTGGTGTTTAATTAATGCATCTGCTTGAAGCATATCCTTACGCATTTTTATACTTTCTTTAGAAGGAACAAAATCTACTTTTACTCCTTCATTATCAATTATTTTTACAATCGTTCCGCTATCTTCGTAAAATGCAGCAGCCATTAATTTAGTTACTTTGACATTCTCAGCAAAGTTTTCATGACCGGGGCTTAACATCTCTTGGTACTTGCTAATTAACTCTGGATGGCTATCTAAAAGTTGTCCTGTCATAGGCTTGATTTCAGAAAGTAGAAAAAACATATAACCCGTAAACAGAATATATGCCAAGTTACCAAAAACACTTAACGCTATGTATTTTTTATAATTATTATCTTTATTTGAAATGTAATTATAAAAAGAAAAAATCACAGCGAATAGAGAGAATGACCAAAATCCTAAATCTCTTATTAATCCAAGTAACCATAAAGTTTCAGATTGCCTTACCGTAAGCGATATAAGATCAATATCATTTAAATAGACCTTAACTGCCACATAACCAATTAAATATAGCGAGACACAGAGAGATAAAACGCGGCTCATTTTGTAAGTCCTTTTACCATTTTCCTATAACATGATTATCTAAAACATCACTAGAGTCACTAATATGAAGCACTGCTGTAGCGTTATTTTTTATCTCAAAAATTTTACTTACTCCTTGTTCAGCGAGATAGTGCAACTCTTCAATACCACTAATATCAACCCATTTACCTTTACCTAAAACCGCAACTTGTTCGTCTGGCTCTAATATACCTTCTTCAAATTTAATATTGGCAGCATATACTCCAACATAGTTTCGAGGTGATAACCCCAATTTTTCTAATGCATTTTTTCTTTTTTCGTTTTCATGTTCAGTTAAAAAGCCGCCACGGTCTTTTTTATAACTAGAATCATCATGAAGAATATCTTCATGAATTTTGACCTGTCCTTCTTTCACTCTGACTAAAGCGTATTGTTCTCCGCATTTGATGAGAAAATCGCTAACTTCTTTTACAACTTTAATCGTTTCCCAAATAGTCTTAGATTCAACGTGAGAGCCTGTAGCTTTTGAAGTTACAACATTTTCTTCACATAAAGCCCTTGTTTCATATGCCGCACATCGCTTACCTGAAAAAGGTGCAATCAACGAATCCCCCAAAACAATAAGAGTTCCTTGAATTCGTATAACCTCATTATCATTACAATTAACTAAGTTCGATTTTTCAACTTCTTTGAAGGTACGAATAAACTTTTTCCTCCCCCAAAAGTACGAATACCCATAAGCAAGCAACCAAAAAATGCTCAATGTACCAACAAGTATAATGAACATACGATTCGACATGGGTTCCCAAACTTCAGCAAACCATTCAAATTTTCCAGCCAATTCCCAACCAGAAAAAACAACCAAAAATAAAATAGCAAAGCCACCAAACAAACCAATATAGTGTGTTACGGATTCATCAACTTTCATTAAGTTCACTCCTCATAATAAATTAACGTGGGTAAAGGTTAATCATTTCACTTCGATAGTATCTTAAACAAAAAAACGAGCCGAAGCTCGTTTTTTATTATTTTATATCAAAGAGTTACTAGCTTTCATAACTAGAAACAGGAGGACATGAACAAATTAAGTTACGATCCCCATATACATCATCAATACGGTTAACCGTTGGCCAGAATTTATTCGCTGCTGCCGCAGGCACTGGGAATACAGCTTCTTGAATGGTGTAACCACGATCCCAAGTTGCGGTAATATCCGCTAGTGTGTGAGGCGCGTTGTGCAGTGGGTTGTCTTCGCTTGTCCACTCACCTGAGGCAACTTTACGTACTTCATCACGAATTGACATCATAGCTTCAATGAAACGATCTAGTTCAACTTTTGATTCAGATTCAGTTGGCTCAATCATGAATGTACCCGCTACTGGGAACGACATGGTAGGTGCATGGAAACCGTAATCCATTAAACGCTTAGCGATATCGACTTCTGTAACACCAGATTCCACTTTAAGTGGACGTAAATCAATAATACATTCGTGCGCAACACGGCCATTTTTATCTGAATATAAAATTGGGTAGTGTTGGCTAAGTTTTGTTGCTAAGTAGTTAGCGTTAGTAATGGCGTATTTAGTTGCGTCTGTAACACCTTTTTTACCCAGTAAAGCAACGTAAAGGTATGAGATACATAAAATGCCTGCACTACCGTATGGTGCGGCTGAAACAGCGCCGTTACCTTTGGTGTTTTCGTTTACGTTGATCAATGCATGATCAGGCAAAAATGGTGCTAAATGCGATTTAACGCCGATAGGACCCATACCTGGACCGCCGCCGCCGTGTGGAATAGCGAAGGTTTTGTGTAAGTTTAAGTGTGAAACGTCTGCGCCAATAAAGCCTGGTGATGTAACACCTACTTGAGCGTTCATGTTTGCGCCATCAAGATAAACTTGGCCACCGTGCTCGTGCACTATGTTACAAATTTCAGCAATGGTAGTTTCGTATACACCGTGCGTAGACGGGTACGTGATCATGATACAAGAAAGGTTCTCGGCTAACTCTTCTGCTTTCGCTTTTAAGTCGGCCATGTCAACGTTACCTGATTTATCACAAGCAACTACAACCACTTTCATACCTACCATCATGGCTGATGCTGGGTTAGTACCGTGCGCAGAAGATGGAATTAAACAAATGTTACGATGTGAGTCGCCACGACTTTCGTGGTATTTGTGAATTGCGATTAAGCCAGCATATTCACCTTGCGCGCCTGAGTTTGGCTGCATTGAAATGTTGTCGTAGCCGGTAAGCTCAACTAACCAGTCGCCTAGCTCGTCAATCATATGCTTGTAGCCTTGTGCTTGGTCAACAGGTGCAAACGGATGCATGTTGGCAAATTCAGGCCATGAAACTGGGATCATTTGAGCAGTAGCGTTAAGTTTCATGGTACAAGAGCCCAATGAAATCATAGAGTGGTTAAGCGCTAAATCTTTGTTTTCTAACTTTTTGATGTAACGTAGCATCTCAGTTTCGCTGTGATACGAGTTAAATACTGGGTGCGTTAGAATGGCTGATTCACGCTGTAATGCTGCAGGAATTGACGAATGACCACTGTCGGTTATTTGTTGGTCAAGTGCTGCTACGTCTAAACCGTGCCCTTCGCCTAATAAAATATTGAATAAGTTTTGTACTTTTTCACGCGTTGTTGTTTCATCTACTGATATGCTGATTTGACCTTCAACGTCTGTACGGAAGTTAACGCCAGCAGCTAATGCACGTGCAACGATTTCGTCTTTGTTATACTGACCTTCAGAAAAGTTAAAAGTAAGCGTATCAAAGTAGTTAGCGTGAATTGGCGTTAAACCTTTACTTGCGGTACCTAAACATAAAATATCAGCAAAACGGTGAATACGTTGCGCAATAGTTTTTAAGCCTTTTGGACCATGGTAAACCGCATAAAATGCTGCCATGTTGGCTAGTAACACTTGTGCTGTACAAATGTTTGAGTTGGCTTTTTCGCGGCGAATGTGTTGCTCGCGCGTTTGCATAGCCATACGCAATGCTGGGTTGTTGCGTGTGTCTTTCGATACACCAATAATACGGCCCGGCAATGAACGTTTGAATTTATCAGAGGTTGTGAAAAATGCAGCGTGTGGCCCGCCGTAACCCATTGGAACACCAAAACGTTGGGTTGTACCAATAACGGCATCAGCACCTAACTCACCCGGTGCTTTTAATAACACTAAGCTCATAATGTCGGCAGCAACAGCAACAATACCCTTGTTGTCGTGTACTTTAGCAATTAAATCGCTAATGTCTGTTATTTCACCCGTTGCACTTGGGTATTGCAATAATGCGCCAAATACATCGTGATTAACGACTTCGTTAGCTGGGGCTACAACAATGTCGAAATCGAACATTTCGGCACGTTGTTTTACTACGTCAATGGTTTGCGGGTATACGTCGCTTGAGATAAAGAACAAGTTTGATTTTTTGTTTTTAGATACGCGTTTCGCTAATGCCATAGCTTCAGCTGCTGCAGTACCTTCATCCAGTAATGACGCTGACGCTAGGTCTAAACCTGTTAGGTCGATACACATTTGTTGGAAGTTTAATAATGACTCTAAACGACCTTGAGCAATTTCTGGTTGGTATGGCGTGTAAGCCGTGTACCAGCCTGGATTTTCTAACACGTTACGTAAAATAACGTTTGGGGTAAGTGTGCCGTAGTAACCTAAACCAATATATGTCTCGTTTACCTTGTTCAAGCTTGCAACTTTTTTCAAGTCGATTAGTGCTTGCACTTCAGTTTTGCTTTCTTCGATAGCAGGTAAATCAGCTAAACGAATATCACTAGGTACGATTTGGTCGATAAGCGCGTCAACAGAGTCAGCACCAATGTCTTTGAGCATAGCTTGCGTTTGCTCAGCATTTGGACCAATGTGGCGGCTAATAAAATTTTGTCTTTGCTCTAATTCAGCTAAAGATAACGAGTCATTATTTTGAGTAGACATAAAACAGCTTCACTATAAAGTTGATAGTATTTAAAAAACAAAGCCTCGAACTACTAGTCAGTCGGAGGCTTAAATATCGTTTTCGTAAACAATCTGCTTTTAGGCAAGGCGCTAAAGTTGTGAGTCGTATGAGCTTAGTGTACTAAGTGATTACGACGAATAACGAAAGCAACGCAGTATAAAAGTAGAGTGTGCCCGAAAACTAGTCTTCGTCGATCGAGTTTGCATACCCTTCAGCATCTAGCAAGCTATCTAACTCGCCTTCGTCTTCAATTTTCAATTTGAATAACCAACCGTCACCAAACGCGTCAGAGTTAACTAGCTCTGGTGAATCTTCAAGGTCTTCATTCACTTCTACAACTTCACCTGTAACCGGTGCGTAAATGTCTGATGCAGCTTTAACTGACTCAGCTACAGCAACGTCGTCGCCTGTGCTTACGGTATCGCCAACTTCTGGTAACTCAACAAATACCATGTCGCCTAAAAGGTCTTGTGCGTGTTCTGTAATACCTACAGTAACTACACCGTTACCTTCGTTACGTACCCATTCGTGTGATGTTGCATATTTTAATTCTGAAGGAATGTTGCTCATTGTTTGGTTCCTAGTCTGTATTTTAAAATTTTTGTTTAAATGACCATAGTATGAAGCTGCTTGCGCGTTTCAATTGATACTATAGCTTAAATATTCTGCAATTTAATAGGGTTTTATTACGCATTAATAAAAGTGCGTGTTAACCCTATATTAGTAAGAAATAGTTAAAAAACTTTTTTGCCGTTACGTACAAAGCTTGGCTTAATTACTTGAACTTTTACTAGCTTTTTACGCATTTCAACTTCTACTGTACTGCCTAATGCTGTACTACGTGGTACACGTGCCATGGCAATACTGTGGCCTAAAGTAGGAGAGAATGTTCCTGAAGTAATAATACCTTCGCCTGCTGCTGTAATTACTTTTAAGCCTGTGCGTAAAACACCTTTTTCTTCAAGCACTAAGCCGACTAATTTAGGTTGGTCACCCGCAGCACGTTGCGCCGCTAATACTTCACGGCCATTAAAGTTACGATCTTCTGGTTCCCAGCTAATGGTCCACGCCATGTTAGCGGCTAATGGTGAAACGCTTTCGTCCATGTCTAAACCGTAAAGGTTCATGCCGGCTTCTAAGCGAAGCGTATCACGAGCACCTAAACCACAAGGCTTAACGCCTGCGTCTAGTAATTGTTGCCAAAGATCGGCAGCTTGTTCAGCGGGTAAAGCAATTTCGTAACCGTTTTCACCGGTGTAGCCCGTTGTAGCGATAAATAAGTCGCCCGCTTGTGCTGAGAAAAATGGCTTCATGCCTTCAACAGCTTTATTTTGCTCTGCGCTAAGTAATGTTGCTACTTTAGCTTTAGCTTGAGGGCCTTGTACAGCGATCATGGCAAATTCAGGACGTTCAGTAATGACTACGTCAAATTCAGCTGATTGGGCGTTGATCCAAGCTAAGTCTTTTTCACGCGTTGCTGAGTTCACCACTAAACGGTAATCAGTTGTTGTGAAAAAATAAACAATTAAGTCGTCAATTACGCCGCCTTCTTCATTACACATGCCGGTATATAAAGCTTTACCTGCAACGTCTAACTTGGCAACGTCGTTAATAACTAAACGGCGTAAAAATGCTTGTGCATCTTGGCCTTGAACGTCAACAATGGTCATGTGTGAAACGTCGAACATACCAGCGTCGGTGCGCACTGCATGATGTTCTTCAATTTGAGAACCATAGTTAATCGGCATATCCCAACCGTAAAAATCAACCATTTTAGCGCCAGCTTCAATGTGCTTGGCGTGTAATACTGTTTTATTTGACATGCTACGTTTCACTCACGTTAGTTGTTTTATCTAGCAATAAAGTGCTTTTAACAGCACTATTTTATACCTTTGCGTATAAACCTAGAATAAAGACGAATGATTTACAAAAAGTGCTAAAGATTATAGCCGCGAGTAATCGTTGATTCAACAGATAAAATGGCATAATAAAAATAAAAACCCGACTAAATAATCTATTCCAAATTATATTTTCAAAAGTAGCACTTTGAAAAATATAATTCCTTTAGGGTATAAAAACTCAGCAACTTGTGGGCTAAAATTTTATATTGTTGATATGTTGCTGAGAAACTATTTTTTTATCATGTGGTTTTAATGCATTTAAAGCGGGTAAAAGCACTGATTTACTTGACCTTATAGTCAACAAAATAGCCAAACTAACGAGGCCTACTCAGAAAAAGTTAAGACCTTAAAGCGTAATATTACTTAACCTGAACTCTGGATAAGCATTCATTATCTAGAGTTCAGGTTAAACAGCTATTTCGAAGATAGTGAATTAGCAGATAATGGCTTAGCGCTCGCTTTAGCCAATACAGGTAAGTTTTCTTTAAAGCCTAACGCTTGGTTGATCATCACAGCTTTAGCCGGTGTAAACTTATTAAGCAACGACATACCTAAACCTCGTAATAATTTAATCGCACTTTGTTGCGGACTAAAGCTTTGTTTAATGGCTTCCATGGCGGCGATCATTTCTGCGGCTTCACTTTTACGCCAGCGGGCAAATTGTTGCAACGATTTATCGCTATACCAAGCGTTGTCGTCGAGCATGCCTTTAGCTTGAGCTTTACTCAGTTGTTCGCTAATCGTTTGCGACAATGCTACGGCATCGAGCAAACCTAAATTAACACCTTGGCCAGCTAACGGGTGAATAGTATGGGCAGCATCGCCAACCAACACCATACGACCTTTTACAAACTCTTGTGAAAAACGCATGGTTAACGGATAAGTAATGCGCTCGCTCAGGAGTTTAACTTCGCCAAGTTTGCCATCGCTAGCTGCGGTTATTTCTTTGCCAAACTCTTCGGCTGATAAAGCCGTTAAGCGCGAGGCTTCTTCAGGACTAGTTGACCAAACAATAGAACATAAATCTTTTTGATATAGCGGCAGCAACGCCAAAGGGCCTGTTGCTAGAAATACTTGCCAAGCCGTACTTTGATGACCTTGCTGGCATTTTACAGTAGCTACCATGGCATGATGATCATAGTCTCGAAAAGTTAACGGTACGTTCATTTGCTTACGTACCCAAGAGTTAGCGCCGTCTGCCCCTACCACTAACTTTGCCACTATTGGCATAGCTTGACTGTTGCTGCTGTCGCTAGACTCAAAGGTAGCAAATACTTCGTTATCGCTTGGGCTTAATTGTTGCAGTTTATGCTCAGTAAAAAATACGATACCACTGTCTTGTTCTGCCTTGTGCCACAGTGCGTTGCGAATAACGTTATTTTCGATAATAAAGCCCAGTTGTTCGGGATTGTTGGCAACGCTGGTGTGGTTAACATCGTTTAATGAGAAATCTAATTGTCCGTAGCCCGCTTTGTCCCAAATATGCATGTCGTGATATGGCTGGGTGCGCTGAGCAATAATGTCTTGCCAAACATTTAGGTTACTAAATATTTGTTGGCTCGCGGCATTTATAGCACTAACGCGTAGTTCTGGTTCATCGCTAAGGGTATCACTTAAGTTGCCAACTGGCGCGTTGTCGACAATAGCTACACTGAGCTCGGTTTGTTGGCGAATGGCAAGCGCCAAGGTTAAGCCAACCATGCCGCCGCCGACAATTAATAGATCAAATTTTTGCATGTTTAGCCATATTCAATTTGGTTATATTTACGTTTTTAATCGTCATATTTTAAGGGTTATGTGTTTTATGCTCATAGATATCTTTAATCTAATGATTAATAGCCCATGGTTTTCTTAACAAGTGCGTTTTTCAAACTCGGCAAATAGTTTACTACTTTTAAACCAATATTACGCCCTGCAACTAATGGCGGTAGTTGATTCGAAAATAAAGTAACTAACGAGTCGGTTAAGTTGATCACTTGCTTTTGATCTTGCCCTCGCGCTTTGCCATATTGCATTAAATTGGCAAAAGCACCGATATCTTGTTGCTGTAACAAGGCACGTTTAATCACTTCTGTCATGTCGCTTACATCACGCAAACCTAAATTAAAGCCTTGTCCGGCAATAGGATGAATAGTGTGAGAGGCATTACCAATTAGAGCCATGCGATGATAAACCTGTTCATTAGCTTGCACTAATTTAAGAGGGTAAGTAACCCGTTTACCGACATGGGTAATATTACCTAGCCAGTGGCCGAATGATTGCGATAATTGCTCAGCAAACTCGTGCTCGGGTAAATTCAGCATTTTGTCAGCAAGTTCAGGGGTTAATGTCCACACTAAAGAACATCGACCTGCGCTATTTTTTGCTGATTTACCTAGTTCAGTTGAGTTATTTTGACTTGCCGTTAAAGGTAACATGGCGATCGGGCCAGTGTCGGTAAAGCGTTCATAAGCAATGTTATTGTGATGAATAGATGTGGCAACATTAGCGATTAAAGCGGTTTGTTGATAATCGCGACTTGTTGTTGCTATGTTAGCAAATGCTCGACAAGGCGACTTTGCGCCATCGCAGGCCAGTAAAAGCGCGGCAGATAATTTTATGCCAGAGTGAAGTTCAACATTTACTTTGTCAGCTTGCCACTTTATTTCGTTAATACTGTCTGGCGTAAACCAAGTTACATGGTTTTTAGTGCTTAAGGTTTTTAGCAGCGCAGCGCCAATGTGGGTCATTTCGGCCACAAAACCAAGCGCGTCTACTTGGTGGTGCTCGGCATAAAGTCGCGCTTTGCCATAATAACCGCGATCTGAAATATGAATGTTTTTTATTGGCTCAGCATCTTGCTGTAAATGTTGCCATGCACCAATATTATTAAGGTAATTGGCGCTACCGTGAGATAAGGCTAAAACGCGATTGTCAAAACTGGCGCTTGACTGTGTTAATACAGCATTAGCTTCAATAATGGCAATTTTCAACGGTTGCTGGTTATGATCACGCAAGCCAGATAAGCTTAATGCCATTAAGCTGCCCGATAAACCACCACCTGAAATAATAACATCAAAATGTTGGCTGCTATCAGGCATATTGTTTGTTTCTGCTGCACTCGTTTTCATTATTAACCTGTTGTGTTAATTTACTGCGCCGTTTTTAATGAGCCATAAGGGCTTCAATATCGGCAATGGTTTTTGGTGCATTCACGGTTAAGTTTTCAAAGCCGGTTGCGGTTACCGCTATATTATCTTCAATGCGAACACCAATACCGCGCCACTTTTCATCAACGCTTTTATCTGTACTTGGAATATAAATACCTGGCTCTATTGTTAATACCATCCCGGCAGCAAATGGGCGTAATTGTTCGCGCATTGCGCTGGCATGGTAGTCGCCAACATCATGAACATCGAGCCCTAACCAATGCCCAAGCCCATGAATAAAGTATTTTTTACAAGCACGTTGGGCGATTAATATTGTTAAGTTACCTTGTAAAATACCTAGGTCGTACAACCCTTTTGTCAGAAATTCACAAACAATACGATTAAGCTCTGCAAGTGTTTGCCCGGGTTTAATTTCTGCAATAGCAAGGTTTTGGCTATCGAGCACTAACTGATAAATAAGGCTTTGTGGTTCGCTAAACTTACCATTTACCGGGAAGGTACGAGTAATGTCGGCTGCATAGCCCGCGAGTTCGCCGCCAGCATCTATTAGGAGTAAGTCGCCGTTTTTCAGGGCTTCGTCGTTATCGGTGTAATGTAAAATATTAGCGTTATCACCACCTGCAACAATAGAGCTATATGCCGGGTAGCGTGCACCATTACTGGCGAATTCGTGTAATAATTCGGCTTCTATTTGATATTCAAACTTGCCTGCTTGGCTTTGCTGCATTGCGCGTTGGTGAGCAACACCGCTGATCACGTTAACTTGTCGCATAATATCAAGCTCAGCATTTGACTTATGCAAGCGCATTTCGTCGAGTATGTTATTGCAATCAATCAAGGTTGTTGGCGCTTTAGCCCCGGTGCGAGAGGCTTGTTTGATTTGGCTTAACCAATTAAGTACTTGTTGTTGAAAATCGTTTTGTTCATTTTGACAAATTAACACCGCGGTTTTACCGGTTATTAACGGTATTAGCTGTTCTTCAATATCGGCTAAGGCAAAGCAGTTATCAAATTTATAATCTTTAATCGCTTTGTTTTGCCCTACGCGCCTGCCATGCCACACTTCTTGTAGTGGATCTTTTTCACGAGAAAATAAAACACTTTCGGCGACATCATCAGCATTAATGATTGCCAAAATAGCATCAGGTTCGTTAAAACCGGTTAAGTAATAAAAATGCTTATTTTGGCAAAATGGGTATTCAGTGTCGTTACTGCGCGTTACTTCTTTACCTGCTGCAATAAGCGCGATGCTATTGTTAGGCATTTGTGCGATAAAGTTTTTTCTGCGCTGACAAAATTCAGCCACGGGTAATAAGGTATTTTTGATCATAATTATTAGCTTAATTTCTGTCTGATTAACGGTAGTTGCTGATAACTTTCGTACTATTTTCGCATTATTTTCAAACTATTTTCAAACTATTTTCACACTGAGGGCCGAGTTTAATTATTTGAAGGATTAAACCCAGCCGCTTTATTGTGTTAATGCAGAATGAATGTAGCCTTAATGTAGAGTGGTTTTCTTATCTTGTGGTGCTGGCGGCGAGCCTAACTCAGTAAAACAAAGTAAGGCTGAAATGCGAACGTACTCGGCAATTTCAAAAAAGGCTTGTTCGGTGTCTTCGTCTTCTTCCATTTCGTCTGACAAATTAGCGATTTCGCCAAAGTCTACTAACACTTCTTTAACGTCTTCAGACAAGGCTGCATTTTTTGTTTGCTGTAAACCAAAGCCTAAATTAAAACCTTGCACCCATTTACCTAGGGCATGTCCACGTTCAATAATTGAGTCATCATCATCAGGCAGCATTAATTTAAAGCTGTATGAGTCGTCGAGAATTTTCTGCCAAATATCACTGTAAATATTTTTTACTAAGCTTTGTATTGTTGTAGGCAAGCCTTCAGCGTTGTTAAGCATGTCGTTCACCATAGCGATATAATCGTTACTTTCAAACTCAAAGCCGGCGGCAATTAAACCGGTAAGTACGCCATGAATTTCAGCAGCATGCGCTTCAATACCTTCACTGGTTAAAATTGCTTGTACAGAGGGGAAATCTAAAGTGGTGCTATTAGCCATAAAAATATCAGTTCAATCGGGAGTATATTGTTGGCTATGTTAACATTGGCCTAGCCTTGATTCCAGAAAAAACCATAGAGATCACTTGCATAGTGTAACTCGCACCGTTATAGTTCCACTTTATGGCGCACTACTTTTGGTTATCATTAAATTTCTTGATAATACAAGCAAGTAGCGCAACATAGCGAGCAATTTGCTCAATAAACTAAATATTATGCATTGAGAATATCGCACAATGAGCCAACACACAGTAACCATAAATGTTGCCAACAAACGACTGAAAGTCGCTTGTCCTGCTGGCCATGAATCTGCGTTGCTACAAGCTGCAAATGAAGTTAATCAACGCCTAGAACAAGACGTTAAGAAGTCTGCGTCAGTAAAATCTCCAGAACAAGCCCTAGTAATGATGTCATTAAACCTTGCCCACGATCTCATTCAAGCACGTAATGAGTTAGAGCAAGAACGCGAAAAAATGCAAAGTAAAATCGAATTACTACAAGATACAATTGAGCAAGCCGTAAACCCTACTAAAACAGCCTAGTATTATCAGCACTGAAGGATCCGTACATGAATTCGAAAAAGTATAGCCTAGTCATTATTTCTATAATCGTGTTTATTTCGACTATTAAAGTAACATCGCTGTTTTATAACAATACTCCTAGCATAACCTCTGACAAACTTTTAACTGATAGCATTACAACCACAATCAACCCAGCTTTTGATGACACTCAATCTATTGCTATTAGCAAAACTGAAAATTTTACTACAAATTCAATCCCCCCAGAAAAACAAAAAAGTAGACTGACTCAGATCATTGAAAATTGTATGAGCAATATTGCCGTTGCCGATAATGATGGTCTTACAGAAAATGATGACATTACAAATAGTGACGACTTTACAGGTAGTAATATTGCAGCACAACTAGACGCTTATTTAACTAACCTTAAACTAAGTAATAATAGCAGTGACATGCTGGCTTTATTTATGCAGAACTATCAAGCCAGTAATACTGTAAACAGCGACTTTATTTTCGAACTGCCTTCAACAAGATTACATAAAGAGATATTATTTGAACAGCAATTAGCCATGTGCTCAGCAAGTTTCAATGCGAAATATTGCAATGAACAGTTATATGCTCAAGCTAACTATATTGATAAAGAGAATGCTTATTGGTGGTTTTTAATTGCTCAAATTCACCTTTCTCAGAATAATATACCTGATGCTACTGAAGCTTTTTATGTCGCTAAAAATAAAGCCAATTACAATGAATACTACTTTGAAAAAATAAACTTTATTGAGCAAAGCACTGAACAACATAGCAGCTTAAGCACTAATATTAGCTTGGTTCATGCCATCGGCGTATCGAGTATATTCAATTTAAACTACGGTAAGTTAGTTGATTATTGCAAAGATAATTTAGATGATCTTCAATTAGCCGATTTATGCTTACAAATAGGTATTAAGCTAGAGCACAGTGCTACAACTCTTTTAGCCCATTCTATTGGGCTTACCTTGCAAGAAATTAATTACCAACATCATTTAAAGTATGATTTAGTGGCCGAAACAAAAATAAAACAAAATGCTAGAAGAGATACCATCATTAACAACAGTGATTACCGGGCAGTTGTGTTACTAATGGCCCTTGACGAAAGGCTGGCAAGAACATGGTTGAATGCTGGATTATCAAAAGGTGAATTATTTGCTATTTCACAAACAATTAACGAAGCAAAGGTATTTGCACAAGATATAAACTACCTCCCATGTCAGTAATTTTGAGTACTGTATAACTGGACTTTAAATGCCACTTTTATAAATAAAGCCTTTTCGATTAAAGAAACTTCAATTCGTTCAAGCATTAAGCAGTCAGGTCTTACAAGTGATAAAAGACTTAATTCGGCTGACAATTTTCGTTATAATGGCTTCGACTTCTGGGGTGTTTGTGTGTGAACTATGTCCCTGAGCCGATAAGTTTTACCTAAGGATGTTGATTATTAACTATTGTGCAAGCCCGACTCGTATCGGGAAGCCTACGGTTGAAATGATACGTCCGCCCTGAACACCCGGTGTTCAGGACTAATGTGAACCGCGGCACCTTGGAGGTCATCTTTATTATCCCTCTTTGTTTCACCCTGTTATTTTGTCTAAAGTATTCCTCGTTATTGCTTTCATTATGTATTTATTTAGCTAAGTTTGCTCGTGACTGGAAAAAATGAATTTATTCACAGGGAGAAAGGAAGGAGGAGTAAATGAGGAAGATATCAACAAATTTAAACCTATTTATATAAGGTGGCGCTGTTTTAGATATCAGTTTCAAGTCTATAGTTCTCAACTCATTCCCTTCTCATTGTCCC
>NZ_BAAJLU010000034.1:0-15177 GCF_057550865.1 Colwellia sp. NW0002-52-1
ACGAATAGATATCATCAATGCTTCATTTTATGCCATTTCCAAGGCAAAACGTTTATGAATAGCGGGCTATTTATCGACGTTTTAACGCAGAAAATGGCTTAAAAGGGAACATTGAGCAAGTGCTGCTTATCCAGAGTTCAGGTTAGTTACATGGCTGACTTAGTTGTAATTGTTATCATTATTGTGAGTTGCAGGTTAACTAGTGAGCATAAGCATGTTTGCGTGCTAAACGTTTTAAATTATTAATAGTCTTCGACGACTGAGAAAAGGCTAGCACAATTTCGCGAGTTAGCTGTAAACCCGTTATCGGCCTAAATACTACGTCGCTTCGCTGCATTATTTCATTGTGAGCTGGCAAAAAAGCACAGCCTAAACCCGCATGTATTAAGCCTAAGGCATAATCTATGGTGGTAATTTTGGCTCTAATGTCAAGACTAATGCCGGCTAGTGCGAGGGTGTCTTGCAAGTTGTTCCAAGCACTACAAGGTGTACGCTGTATAAAAGGGAGCCCATCTAATTGCTTAAGCGAAATAGTGTCATTAAGTGCTAATACATGATCAAAAGGCAACGCTAACAAATAGTCTTCTTGCCACATATTTATGTAAGTTTCGTTTTCATGTAATTCGTCTTTGAGAATAATACGCGCATCAACCACGTCTGTGTGCGGCACAAGGGTTAGTTCAACGAAAGGGTTTTCAGCAGTAAAATCTTTGAGTAATGAACTCATGCGTTCTACTCCTAAACCACGAGTTACACCTAAATTAAAAGGTTGCTTATTAGACTTTTCAGCAAAAACATTTTTTATTGCACCCGCTTGGCCAAGCAGTTTTTTTGCTAGAGGAAAAAGTTTAACGCCATGTTCAGAAGGTGTAACACCACGAGCATGCCGAATAAACAATGGTACATTAAGTTGTTGTTCTAATTGAGCTATCGCAGAAGAGATAGAAGGCTGAGCAATAAAGCAAGCCTTCGCTGCGGCGCTAAAGCTTTTAAGTTCATAAACTGAAATAAAGTAGTTAAGTGATTTTAAATCCATAAATATATCTTAGACTTGAGGTTTAGCTATAGCTTTAAACTATATCAGTTAAAGAAAAATAATGTTTTAACTTTGGCTAGTATTTGCTTATTATTTTTGCACGAAAATTAATCAGTTAATAGGTAGCTTTATGTCTAACGCTTCAAGTGCAAATCGCCCATCGTTTAAATGGCAAGATCCGCTTTTATTAGAGTCTTTACTGTCTGAAGAAGAAAGAATGATCCGTGATAGTGCTCATCAATATTGTCAAGAAAAGCTGATGCCAAGAATTTTAATGGCAAACCGCAATGAAACGTTTGATGTTGAAATTATGCGTGAACTTGGGGCGCTTGGTTTGTTAGGGGCGACCCTACCTGAAAAATATGGCTGCGCAGGCGTAAATTATGTCACATATGGCCTAGTGGCGCGTGAAGTTGAGCGTGTTGATAGCGGTTATAGAAGCGCCATGAGTGTGCAATCTTCATTAGTTATGCATCCTATTTATGCCTATGGTAATGAAGAACAACGAATGAAGTATTTACCTAAACTTGCTAGTGGCGAACACATAGGCTGTTTTGGTTTAACTGAGCCAAATTCAGGCTCAGATCCTGCTAGCATGAGCACTCATGCCACCGTGGTTGAAGGCGGCTATCGCTTAACAGGCAACAAAATGTGGATAACCAATTCTCCGGTGGCCGATATTTTTGTGGTTTGGGCTAAGCTTGAAGGCGTTATTCGTGGTTTTGTTTTAGAAAAAGGCATGACAGGGTTAAGTGCGCCAAAAATTGAAGGTAAGTTTTCATTACGTGCCTCAATTACCGGTGAAATCGTGATGGATAATGTTTTTGTGCCAAATGAAAACTTACTACCCAATGTTAAAGGTTTATCTGGCCCATTTGGCTGTTTGAACAAAGCTCGCTATGGCATTGCTTGGGGCGCTTTAGGGGCGGCAGAGTTCTGCTGGCACGGCGCGCGTCAATACACTCTTGACCGAGAACAATTTGGTCGTCCTTTGGCGGCAACTCAGTTAATTCAGAAAAAACTCGCCGATATGCAAACGGATATTACCACGGGATTATTGGCGTGTTTACAGGTCGGGCGTTTAATGGATGCCAATCAACTAGCGCCAGAAGCAATATCTCTTATCAAGCGTAACTCATGTGGTAAAGCACTAGAAATTGCTCGCACTGCACGTGATATGCATGGCGGTAATGGTATTGCTGACGAGTTTCATATTATTCGCCATATGATGAACCTTGAAGCGGTTAATACTTATGAGGGCACACATGATGTGCATGCATTGATACTCGGTAGAGCACAAACCGGCATCCAAGCATTTTACTAAAACACTGAATAAGGCGTATTTAATACGTCTTTTTTTTGGGTTTTTTTGAGGTTTTTGAGTTGTTATTCAAGGGCCATGTTATTTGAGTTGTAAACCATAATAATAAAAATTCTGTGGAGATATCATGTCTGATCGTAATCAATTGGTGAAAGAAAATTTTATAAATTTTGTTCGCGCAGGAACGTTGCCAACATCAAGCTGCACCCTAACGCCCAGTGATGTTGGTTTGAGCTCAGCTGAAATTATTGACCTATTTGAAACACAAGTGATGAGTCGCCACCTTGATTTACAATCACGCGTAATGCAGAAAAAAGGTCAAAGTTTTTATACTATTGGTAGTTCAGGCCATGAGGGAAATGCTGCATATGCTAAGGCTTTTCGAGCAACGGATATGGCCTTTTTGCATTATCGCAGCGGCGCATTTGTTATTCAGCGTAGCAAGCAAGTACCAGGACAAACTATTTTATATGACATGTTGTTGTCTTTCGCCGCTTCAAAAGATGATCCTATTTCAGGTGGTCGCCATAAAGTATTAGGCAGTAAAGCATTATCTATACCGCCGCAAACCAGTACCATAGCATCTCATTTACCTAAAGCCATTGGCGCAGCTTACAGCATTCCACTAGCTAAACGTTTAGCGCACCAAGGAGAAATCCCTAACGATGGCATAATTATTTGTAATTTTGGTGATGCTTCATCAAATCATTCTACTACGCAAGGGGCAATTAATAGCACGGCTTGGGCAGCGTATCAGTCGATCCCTATGCCTATTGTTTTTATTTGTGAAGACAATGGTATTGGTATTTCTACGGCGACACCTGAAGGTTGGGTTGCGGCTAATTATCAAAATAGAGTGGGTATAACCTATCTCCATTGCGATGGCTTAAATATTTTAGACACTTACTACACAGCAAAAAAAGCTGAACACATTGCACGAGAATTACGAAAACCAGTATTTTTACATGTACGCACCGTGCGCTTATTAGGGCATGCAGGATCTGATGCCGAGTTTGTCTATCGTGATATTAGTGATATTACCGCCACAGAATTTCAAGACCCACTGCTGCATACTGCTCGTATTATGCTTGAAAATAACATCTTAACTGCCGAGCAGATGATTGAAATTTACCAAAATACTGAAAAACGCATTGCCGAGATTGCAGATAATGCCGCCGGTAAAGAAAAACTAACCAGTGCTGATGCGGTTATGGCGAGTATTATACCAACTGTGCATAAGGCATGTAGTTCAATTGAAGTCACAGATAAAGATCGAGCTGAAATTTTCAAACATGAAAAACATAACTTATCTAAAAAACAGCATCTAGCAAAATTGATCAATTGGACATTAATGGACTTAATGGCAGCGTATCCCAATATTGTGATGTGTGGTGAAGATATTGGCAAAAAAGGCGGTGTGTATAACGTAACTGCAAAATTATGTGAGCGCTTTGGTAAAAGTCGCGTAGTGAACACCTTGCTTGATGAACAAACTATTTTAGGAGCGGCGATTGGGTTAGCACATAACGGATTTTTGCCAATCCCTGAAATTCAATTTTTAGCGTATGTGCATAATGCCGAAGATCAGATTCGGGGTGAAGCAGCCACGTTACCTTTTTTCTCTAATGGTCAGTTTACAAACCCTATGGTGGTTCGTATAGCCGGTTTGGCATATCAAAAAGGCTTTGGTGGGCATTTTCATAATGATAACTCGTTTGCGGTTTTTCGTGATATTCCAGGCTTGATCATCGCGTGTCCATCGAATGGCGCTGATGCAGTTGAAATGATGCGCGCCAGTGTCCGTTTAGCGCAAGAGCAACAGCGCATGGTGATATTTTTAGAGCCAATAGCCATGTATATGACAAAAGATTTACATCAAGAAGGCGACGGGCTTTGGACGTTTGAGTATAAGCCACCCGCCTTAGAAAATGGCGAAATAGATTTAGGTGTTAAGGTTGCTGGTACTGGAAATGAGTTATGTATTCTGACTTACGGTAATGGCAATTATTTATCACGCCAAGCCCAAGCTAAGTTAGCTGAGCAGGGCATAGATGCACGGGTTGTTGATTTACGTTGGCTAGCGCCGCTTGATGAAATCGGTATTTTGGCGCAAGTAAATAATTGTAAGCACGTACTTATTGTAGATGAATGTCGACAAACAGGTTCAATTAGCGAAGCGTTAGTAACCTTAATAAATGAACAAACAGTTACATGCCCCAACATAAAACGTGTTACGGCCAGCGATAGTTTTATTCCACTTGGTGCTGCTGCCTACCAAGTGTTGCCATCGGTTGAACAAATTATTACTGCCGCGAAGGAGCTTTGCCAATGAGTTCTCAAGATAAAAATTCTACCGCACCTAAAACTAAGCAAAGAGTCGTGGTAATTTGCCCAGGCCGTGGTACTTATAATAAAGAAGAGTTGGGTTATTTACAGCGATTGCATAGCGATAAAACTGAAATCGTGTCGTTAATTGATGATTTTCGATCAGGTCAAGGTCAAATCAAAGTCGCTGAACTGGATAGTATGGAAAACTACAGCATGGGTATTCATACCGCTGGTGAAAACGCATCTGCGCTTATTTATGCTTGCGCGCTATCTGATTACCAAGCTATTAATAAAGATGAATTTGATATTGTCGCTGTTACGGGCAACTCTATGGGGTGGTATATTGCCTTAGCTGTTGCCGGCGCTTTAAAGCCAAAACAAGCGATTGAACTGATTAATACCATGGGCTCTATGATGACAAAAGGGCTTATTGGCGGGCAAATGATTTATCCCATTATGGATGAAGAATGGAATATTGACCGCAGCTTAGAAATCAAAGTTATGCAGTGGCTAGCGCAGATAAACGAGCACACTGATTGTCAGGTTTATCTGTCGATTAACTTAGGTGGTTATTTAGTTTTTGGTGGCAATAAAGCAGGGCTGAAAGCATTAGAAGAGTTATTACCTAAAGTTCAAGACCGCTATCCATTGCGCTTATTTAATCATGCTGCATTTCATACCCCTTTACTTAAAAATGTGTCGGAGCAAGCAATGAACTTAATGTCAGCAGACATGTTTAGTGCGCCAAGTATTCCGCTAATTGATGGCTTAGGGCAAGTGTGGCAGCCCTATAGTTGTGATATTGAACACTTATATAATTACACCCTGAACACTCAAGTTGTAGAGCCTTATAACTTTTCTAAAGCAATAGAAGTGGCTATTAAAGAGTTTGCCCCTGATAAGTTGATTATTCTGGGACCGGGTGCTACGTTGGGAGGTGCAGTGGCGCAGAGCCTTATTAGCCATAAATGGCTTAATTTGACCAACAAAGCTGACTTTATTGCACAACAAAAAAATGCACCCTTTATTCTTTCGATGGGGCTACTTGATCAGCGCGAAAAATGTTGTTGAATAACAAGATAAAAAACTAATTAACATTTGAAGATAAAATAAAATAGCTGAAATTTTTTTTATTTTATACAATGGACCTCAGAAATTTTCGTATTGAGTTAAATAATGACCACAAGCCGTAAAAAAAATGAAGCAGAATTAATACTTGCGTTTAAGGCATTACTAAAAGAACAATGCTATGGCTCACAAAGTCAACTTGCTGATGCGCTAGATATTCAAGGCTTTAAAAATATGTCGCAAGCGAAAATTTCACGCTTGTTATCAAAGCTTGGCGCTGTAAAAATGCGTAATGCCAGCGACCAAGTTGTATATATCTTGCCTGATGAATTAGCCGTGCCGAAATCGAAGCAAGCCATTCAATCGGTAGTGATCAGTGTTAAACACAATAATATGCAAATTATACTAAAAACAGGTATAGGTGGCGCACCATTAATTTCAAGAATGTTAGACAGCCTAGGTGAGTCGACTGGAATTTTAGGTACTCTAGCTGGCGATGACACTATATTTATTGCACCAACCGATGTTAATCGTATTGATGAAATAACGAAGGAAATTAGTTTGTTATTAGGTGTATCTTCTTCATCATCTTAATTATGTGCATGTTTAAACTTATAACGCTGTGTAGTTATCATTATTAACCTAGCGTTAGGTTTTATGTAGCTTATCTATTCTTATACCAGCAATACAAGCGTCGATTATGACGCTTTATTTATTTCTAGCGTGTCAAAAACAAAGCGAGTTCGGCTATAAAAAGGCTGTTCTGGCATAAGTATTGTATTTTTAATATCGGCAGCGGTTTTCATATTCGCCAGCCTTTGTGGTTCAAAACAAAATGCCGAGTGTTGCTGATAAACACACTCTTGCTTGCCAGTTTGACTGCCATCAATGTAATTAGCTGTGTACAAAATCAAACAGGGTTGATCGCTATACATGGTTAATCGTCGACCTGACTTTGGCTCAAATGCTCTAGCTGCAAAAGTTTCACCATTTATAGCACTGCTATTAATCAACCAATAGTTATCGTAACCTTTGGCAATTTCAATTTGTTGCTCTGAGGAGTTTATAGCTTTGCCTAAAGCGCTTAATCGACTGAAATCGTGTGCGCTGTTTTCTACTCTTCTGACTTCACCCGTAGGATAAATACGTTCATTCATCGGTAAAAAATATTCAGCATTGAGTTGAACTTGGTGTTGGTAAATATTACCAGCACTATGCCCTGCAAGATTAAAATAGCTATGTTGAGTTAAATTAACAACGGTGGTTTTATCGGTACGGGCAAAATATTCTACTGTTAATTCATTTTGGTTGTTCAGGCTGTATATAACCTTAAAATCAACTGTGCCAGGGAAACCATTATCACCATCAGGACTGGTGTGATGTAATATTAAACTAACACTTTCAGCATTGCTTTTAGTTGTTGCTAGCCAAAGTTGCTTGTTTAATGCTTGAAAGCCGCCATGAAGCTGGTTGTCGAGATTATTCAAATCGAGCTGGTAAGTTTTATGGTGAATAGTTAATAAGCCTTGATCAATTCGCCCTGCATATCGACCGATAATCGCACCTAAATAATACGGGTCGTCTTCATAAGACTCGATGTTGTTATAGCCAAGTACTATATCTGCGCTATCACCCAGTTTATCTAAAGTTTCAAGCGCCACAATAATGCCACCATAATTACTAATTTTTACTGTAACGCTATGGCTATTTTTTAGTGTGAAAAGTTGTGCACTCTCGCCATTTTTTAAATGGCCAAAGTTGGCTTGGGTAATAGTAGGGCTGTGAGTCAGGTGTTCTGTCGGCATAGATTTAAAAGCCCGTGAAAAATATTAAACGTATAGTAGCAAGTTGCTTGAGGCATTACACCGAGAGTTGTACTTGGAAACTGATTTAAGGAAACTGATTTAAGGAAACTGATTTAAGGAAACTGATTTAAGGTATTGAGCTAAGGTATTGAGTTAAAGCATTGGGTTTGTTCAATTTAATTAACAAGAGCTTATTTAAAAATTAGGGTTTACAGTTAGTACATCGACTAACTGTAAACTTAAAGAAGAGTTGTTTAGTGGCTACGATTAGCCGCAATATGTGCTAGCGAAATTAATGCTTGTTTATATGCTGACTCAGGTAACATCGCAATTGCATTTATAGCTTTGTCGGCTTCTTGTTCAGCTTTTTGCTGAGTATAAACTAAAGCACCTGTTTGGGTCATTGCAGCGAGAATATCATCGAGGTTATCCATGCCATTGCCATGTTCTATAGCATCACGAATCATAGCGCTTTGTTGTTCATTGCCGTTTTGCATGGCATACAACAAGGGTAACGTTGGCTTACCTTCAGCTAAATCGTCACCCACATTTTTCCCCATTTCTTGAGCATCTGCGGTGTAATCCATAATGTCGTCAACTAACTGAAAAGCGGTACCTAAATGTTTACCGTAATTCAGCATGGCAAGCTCTGTTGCTTCGTCTTGTTTGGCTATTACAGCAGCAAGGCGGGTCGCTGCCTCAAACAATTTTGCAGTTTTACAGTAGATAACTTTCATGTAGCTATCTTCTGTGGTGTCGGGATCATTACAATTCATCAACTGGAGCACTTCACCTTCTGCAATAATATTGGTTGCATCAGACAAAATGTCCATAATTCTTAAATTGCGTAACTGGCTCATCATTTGAAATGAACGAGAATATAAAAAATCGCCTACTAATACGCTAGCGCTATTGCCAAACATAGCATTGGCAGTCTCACGTCCACGGCGCATATTTGATTCGTCTACAACATCGTCATGTAAAAGTGTTGAGGTATGAATAAACTCAACGATCGCTGCAAGCTGCAAGTGTTCTTCACCTTGATAACCAATGGCTCTGGCCGCTAATACAGTTAGTAGCGGTCGCATACGTTTACCACCACCATTAACGATATAAACACCTAATTGATTTATTAGCGCAACGTCGGAATGAAGCTTCGAAAAAATAAGATCGTTAACCGCGGTCATGTCTTGCTGAGCTAAAGCTTGGATGTTTTTTATATTCATAGAGCGTAACAAGTTACCTTAAATGTTCTTTGATGATAGAATACCGATAATTTCCGAGGTAATTTTACACGAAATTCATGGTGATAGAAGTTTTGTCAGCAAGAAGTTTTTAGTTATTTAAAAATAATAATAAATCATTGCTTTTATACTTGCCCTAACCAATTTCTTCGCGTAGAATTCGCGCCCTATAATTTTAAATTTAAGCGTCGTCCCTAGATGATGACGCAGTACGGAGTAGCTATGTACGCGGTATTCCAAAGCGGTGGTAAACAGCATCGTGTAACTGAAGGCCAAACAGTTCGTTTAGAGAAAATTGAACTTGAAATTGGTGCTGCAGTAGAATTCGAAAACGTTTTAATGATCGCCGATGGCGAGAGCATCAATGTAGGCGCGCCTTACATTGCTGGTGGTAAAGTTGTGGCTGAGGTTGTAAACCAAGGTCGCGCTGACAAAGTTAAAATTGTTAAATTTAAACGTCGTAAGCATTCACGTAAAGAAGCGGGCCATCGTCAATGGTTCACTGAAGTGAAAATTACTGGCATTAACGGCTAATTAGGAGCGATTTACAATGGCACATAAGAAAGCTGCAGGTAGTACACGTAACGGTCGTGATTCAGAAGCGAAACGCCTAGGTGTTAAACGTTTTGGTGGCGAAGCTGTTTTAGCAGGTAACATCATTGTTCGTCAACGTGGAACTCGTTTCCACGCTGGTAGCAACATGGGTATCGGTAAAGACCACACTCTATTTGCTTTATCAGATGGTAAAGTACAATTTGAAGTTAAAGGTCCTAAAAACCGCAAGTTTGTAAGCATTATTGCTGAGTAGTAATACGCAAACTTATAAAACCCTGCTGTTACGCAGGGTTTTTTTTTGCAGGTAATTTATAGTTATTCGTTACAAATTGTATAAAAAATGACAATGTTCAAAACTAATTTGAATAAATCATTTATAATGTGTAGCAGAAAATAAAATTTTGGAGTGTTTTAAAACACCATGAAATTCGTAGATGAAGTAGAAATTCGCGTAGAAGCCGGCGACGGTGGTAATGGAATAGTTAGTTTTCGTAAAGAAAAGTACATTGAATTCGGTGGCCCAAACGGCGGTGACGGCGGTGATGGCGGCGATGTATATTTAATTGCTGATGAAAGCTGGAATACATTAATCGATTACCGTTTTGAAAAATTTCATCGCGCGAAACGTGGTGAAAACGGCCGTAGCCGCGATTGTACCGGTAAAGGCTCTGAAGATTTATACCTAAAAGTACCTATTGGTACTCGTGCTGTTGATATTGATACAGGCGAGCAAATCGGTGATTTAACTCAACATGAGCAAAAGTTACTGGTCGCTAAAGGTGGTTGGCATGGTTTAGGCAATAGTCGCTTTAAAAGTAGTACTAACCGTGCACCTCGCCAAAAAACTGATGGTACCCCTGGTGAAATTCGAAACTTAAAGCTTGAATTATTACTATTAGCTGATGTTGGCTTACTTGGTTTGCCAAACGCAGGTAAATCAACCTTAATTCGCAGTGTATCTGCCGCTAAACCGAAAGTAGCTGATTACCCGTTTACTACCTTAGTACCTAATTTAGGTGTAGTACGTTTAGACGCTCAACGTAGTTTTGTTATTGCTGATATTCCTGGTTTGATCGAAGGTGCAGCGGACGGCGCGGGGTTAGGAACTCAGTTTCTAAAACACTTAGAACGTTGTCGTATTTTATTACACGTAGTTGACGTTTTACCTGTTGACGGCTCTGATCCATTAGAAAATGCAAAAACTATTGCGGGTGAATTAGAAATGCACTCTGCAGAGCTAGCGGGCAAACCACGTTGGTTAGTTTTCAACAAGTTAGATTTATTACTTGAAGAAGAAGCTAAAGAAATTACCGACCGCATTATAGATGGCTTAGGCTGGGAAGGTGAGGTACGTAGTATTTCAGCATTTAATCGAACAGGCACTGAAGATCTTTGTCAGGGCGTTATGACTTTCATTGAATCATTACCGCCAGAAGTTGAAGAAGCACCTATTGATGGTAAAACCGTTGAATTTAAATGGGATACTTATCATGAAGATACAATGGCAGATTTGTCAGATGATCTTGATGATGAAGATTGGGACGAAGATGAATACGATGTAGAAGTTGAATATCGTAAGTAAGTTATTTAATTAGCCTGAATAGACTCCATTAATAGTATATTCAGGCGCTGCGGTTATAGGCGATAAATTCATTAATTAATTGCTGTAAAGTCAACTTAAGGCTTATCTTCGCTAAACTTTTATTCGTTAAATATTCGATGTTATATTTCAGATAGATAAAATTATAAGACAGCTATGTCAGAGAGTTATTATCTATCTGAAAATTTAATGTTTATTATTTTCCAGCTGGTACCAAACGATAAATAGCGCCTTGGCGTGAACTTCGACTTCCACTATTTAATAACAAATAAATACTGCCATCTGCGGCAACTTTTAGATCTCGGATCCTTCCTTGTCCTTTGATGATCAACTCATCTTTCATTACTTCATCATCAACAATCGTTAATAAGCGTAATTCTTCTTTAGCTAAGCTGCCTATTAGGGCTTTATTTTGCCAAGTGCTAAATGCATTAGCGTGATAAAACTCTATAGAAGAAACGGCAATAGACGGTGTCCAATGCCATATAGGCTGCACCATACCAATCATAGATGTTTTATCTGTCATTGGCGTACCGTTATAGTTCATACCAAAAGTTGCTAAAGGCCAACCATAGTTATTGGCTTTTGTGATTAAGTTAAGCTCGTCACCACCGCGCGGTCCATGCTCCACAGACCAAATTTTATTGCTTTTAGTATTTAATGTCATACCTTGAGGATTACGATTACCGTAAGTCCAAATACTTGCTAGTGCTTTTGGCGTATCTACAAATGGATTGTCGCTCGGTATATTGCCATCTAAGGTAAGTCGATGAATTTTACCGTTTGGGCGCGATAAGTCTTGCGCCATTTCTTTATTGCCTCTATCGCCTATAGAGAAGTATAAATCGTTATTTTGAAATACCATGCGATCACCAAAATGAGCACCTGAAGATAAATGGTGTTTAGTGTCTGCTTTAAATATTTGTTTGTCTGTTACCCAACGACCTTCTTCAATGCGTCCTCGAGTAATAGCGGTCATCGCTTTATTGCCATCGTCTGATTGTGCATAACTTAAATAAATTAGTTTATTGTTTATATAATCAGGGTGTAGTGCAATATCAAGTAACCCGCCTTGTCCACGATGCCAAACTGCCGGAATATCAGCAACTTCAGTCTTTATACCTTGATTAAAGTACCAAAGCTTGCCGCTAACTTCGGTAACTAAATATGAATTGTCAGGTAAAAATTCTATACCCCAATACCCAGCATTATTCTCATCAAGTTTTTCTAACCTAAATTGTTCACCGGCAGCGCTGAATTGCCCATTTTTATGCACCACGGCTTTGTTCATTTGCTCAAGTTCTGACTGATACTTGGTTTCACGAATATAAATAACTAATGATCTTATCTCTTGAGCACTAAGACTGTTCCCCCAAGCCATCATATCAGTGTTAGCAACACCATTTTTAATCACGTTAAATATTTGCTCATCAGACTCACCATGGAGCCATTTATTATCGACTAAAGACTCACCCAGGCCGCCTTGCATTTTATTGCCGTGACAACTCGCACAATTAATTTTGTATAATGAATCTACTGAAGCTGATGCGCTATAACTAAATAATAAATATAGAAAAAACAAACTGAAAAATGTTTTTAATAACTTGGGGTTATTCTGATGCGATAAGCTGTATTGCATAATTGAAGCCTCTTTGGCAATTGCACTAAGTATATTCTTAAGCATAAATAATAGTGTCGATTATTAGTATTTTCATATAATAGCAGAGAAGTAATTTACAAAGAATGACAGTGGATAATATTTGAGAACACCAATAGTCAATTGTGATTAAAGTAAATGATCATTTGGACACTTTGCTGGCTTTGTTTAAACCTGTTATTACCTTCTGTGGAGTTATAAAAAATATTAAAGGCAATTTAAGCCAAAACTTAAGATATGTTTATGGGGTTGGTTTAAGTTCAAAGTAGGCACTAGTAATTTTATAACTAATGACTACTGTGAACATTAGCTATATTTCAACGAACCTAACCTTGCAGACAGGCTTTTTATGGTTACAGAGAGACTGCTTTCATGTCAGAACGCAAAATATTACTAGTTGTCGAACTCAGGGCATGTTGTTATAAACTGTTTTAACCGCATACCCTTGATACTTCACTACAAACTCTTTCGCTTGAGCTAAAGTTTCAGGATATGGAACGCTATCATAGCTATTTTTAACGGGCCTAATTTTTTGAAATACAAAACCATGCTCGATAAGATACTCTACTTTTTCCCATTGTGAAGTATCTGATTTTTTAGGTGGCTTGAAATGACGACCAACACATATCGCAATACCATCACAAATAGGACAATCTATAGATTTGGGGTAATGGCATGGCTCAAGATTATATTGACGCATATTCGAAGTTCGGCAAGAACAACAAACATAGGATAAGGAATATTCAGGCCCTTTTTCTTTGACTTGAGGTTTAGGCAGGTCTCTATAACCTGCTTCTCTTCTGAGTTCCATTTTCTGATGCTTATCCATGTCAGATTACGCCTTATTTAGGATGAGTGTCCAGTTAAGTTCTCGGTTATTTTATACAGTTATTATGGGTGGCTTAATAAATTCTTAGCGTCCCAGCGAGCAGCGCGAGCGCCTTTAGTGTTTTGTTAGTTGCCACTGTCAAATCATCTATAGAATGAGAAATAATAAAACACGCACAGCATCAAAAGCAAAGATGGTATTAGGAAAAATATTCTGAGTAGTCTATTTACTCTCGGCTTTGGCCATACGAAATAGTAAATTAGTGGAGGAATGAAGATAGGACTTACAAAGATCGCAGGAATTAAAAAATATCCTCCCTCATAAGCAAAAAATCCTCCAAAGTGAAGCCAATAAATACCGAAAGTTCCTAATGTGCTAACTAGCGTTGTTAAGGCTAAAACAACGATAAGTACAAGAGGCTTGTGCTCAACACTTTGTCTAACTTCTTTGATGTTCGAACCTTCCATTGGCAACTAACGCCCTGTTAACAGACAATAATATAGTTGGCTAAAATAAGTGAACGGAGTGAACAAAAAGCCAACTGTATTTTGTCCTTGTTTAACAGCTTATGTAACAATTACACCTTACTCTTTACATAATTAATTTGATTTAACGAACCATCAGGCAATACTTCGTTGATATCAAATTCACATGTAAAGTCTGCAAAAGTAGCATCCTTAGGGGTCCAATTAACAACCTCAATTTTGTATTTTTTGCTTGAATCAAGCTTTAATGGAAGATACCCATAGCAGTTGGTTGTTATATACCCTGATGCACTGGTGTTATCGTAATACAATGGAAATAATTTATTTGCTGGGATTTTAACAGTAACAGAATTAGTTGGTTCTTCGAACATACCATTTGATTCTAGTTTCGCTATTTCGTTAATCGTGGTTTTTTCACCTTTTTCGTTTGGATCGATATACCCTAATATAATTGTTCCATTATTTCTAAACCCATGTACCCAAAATTCAACATCTGCGGTCTCTTGATTGGTGGGTAATTGATATTTTGCATATTGGATGTTTGAACTTGCACAACCAGTAAGTACAACAGATAAAAATAACAATCTTAGATAATTCAACGATACTCTCCTTGTTACATAACGGGGCTGTAGAATTTCTATTTTAGAAAAAGCAGCCTCAAAATTTATTAAAAATTAAGCCTCAAATTGCGTTGCTACGTGCATTCTGAGGCAATACTCCACTAAAAAGTGAACTTTAAAGGCTGTACTAAAACAAAAATCATACGCCATTTTTCAGTTTGGAGAAATTCTACAGCCTCAATGAGCCTGTAGAATTACTCGTTTTTTATATAATTTTTAATCAAAATACTCTAACTGGATTATTTTCTTTTAACAATCAAAAACGTTTACGTTTTTGGACGATTTTTATTTTTGCATCGTTAAAGGTTTATTAAGGGTGATGATTAAGTGGTTTATGTCGTTTTGAGGCTGGTTTTTCGTGTGATGTTGGGCTTTTAGGCTCTAATGCAGATTGTTTCTTAACTTTTCAATATTATGAACAAGACAATACATTTTCCATTGGGTATTCACTTTATCTTGTCCACGCAAAGTGAATTTATTCATGCCTTTATTGACCGTGATATTATCATTATTAAGCCACGCATAATAACTTGTTCATATTTTTCTGAGTAAACTACACTTAGTTCACAATTTTAAATGTGGTGATTATTATGCCTAAATCTCGCTCTCAACAAATCAGTTTAACCGAC
>NZ_BAAJLU010000035.1:0-14924 GCF_057550865.1 Colwellia sp. NW0002-52-1
CTTGTTAGCTGCGAATCAAAGCTTAGTGCTAGGCGCAAGTGACATTATTACCTTAGTGCTTGAACTAACACCTGCCGGTAACTTAGGTCCTTATAATAATAGTGCGTTAGCCTCAGGAGTTAGTCCAAGTGGCAATAGCATTGACGATACATCAGACAACGGTATCGACCCTGAAGGTAATAACGGTGAAGGTGGTCTTGATGACTCAACGCCAATTACTTTTACCGAAGCTCCGGCCATTGGTATTGCTAAGTTATTAGTCGCAGAGCCTGTTAACAACAGCGATGGTACATATAACTTAAGCTACCAATTAGTGGTGGAAAACATCGGTGATATCTCTTTAAGCAACGTACAAATTGTCGAAGATTTACGGGCAACTTTCCCGGCACCTGCTACGTTTGTTGTGAACGCATTAAGTGCAAATACCTTAACGGTAAATGCTGATTTTGATGGCGAAAGTGATAGTAATATTTTAGCTGCTAACCAAAGCCTTGCCGTTGCCGCAAAAGATACTTTGTTACTCAGTCTAACCGTAACGCCGGGTACTAACCTTGGACCATACAACAATACGGTTGTTGCTTCAGGTCAAAGTCCAAGCGGTGCTGATGTTAATGACGATTCAGATAACGGTGCTAATACTATTGGCGACAATGGTGATGGAACGGATAACGATCCAACACCGGTTACTTTTACTGAAGCGCCAGCGATTGGTGTAGCTAAAACGGTAAGCGGTGAAATAGTCCCTACTGTCAATGGTAGTGTCGGCAACTTCGACGTACCATTTGCTTTAGTTATTCAAAACAATGGTGATGTACCTTTAACTAATATCCAACTTGTTGACGACCTCAGCGCACAGTTTGGTAGTTCCTATGTCAGTGTGAGTGAAGCAGCAGAGATTACCGCCTCTACTGCTGAAGAAACACCTAACTTAAACACTGATTTCCCAGCAAACTTATTTGATGGCATCAGTGGTCGTTTAATGCCTGGGCAAAGTATTAATATTAGTTTCACCTTAGAGTTAAACCCTGGCGCTGAAGAAGCAAAAGGTATAATAACTAACCAAGCAGAAGCTTTAGGTACCTCTACAGGTGGTGTAGAAGTTAACGATTTGTCAGATAGTGGAACTAACGCAAGTAACAACCCTGCTAACGGTGGTGACAACCCAAGCGCACCTGGTAACAGCAGCGGCGGTACCGATGATCCAACACCATTTGAATTGCCTGCAGGTAGCTTGCAAGGTGTCGTTTGGATTGATGCTGATCGCAATGATGCCCTCAACGAAGGTGAGCCGCTACTGATTAACTGGACGGTACAAGTAACCGATACCAATGGAAATATAATTGCCACCATACTCACCGACGAAAATGGCTTCTTCTCTATTGAGAATTTACCACAAGGTGACTACACCGTTGACTTTATGACTCCTAACGGTACAACTTTTTTCAGTACCGTAGTGTCTATTCCAGCGAATGAATCTGTCAATGTTCCAGTACCTGTTGATCCTAGTGGCGTGGTATACGACTCAATCACTCGTATCCCTGTCGCCAACTCATTAGTTAGTATTATTAATGACGCGGGCACAGTATTACCTGATGTTTGTTTACTGCCAAATCAGCAAGACCAAATTACTGGTGAAGACGGTTATTATTTCTTTTTATTATTCTTAGGCGCTGATCCAGCTTGTCAGCACAACGACATATTTACCTTAGTGGTTACTGCTCCTGAAGAAGAATATCAACCAAGCCATTCAAACTTGATATTGCCACAAGCTGGCGTTTTAGACCCTACAGGTCAGCAAAATCCATTTGCATTATCTAACTCAGCTACAGCACCAGAAATTGGCGATGACACTACATATTATATGGATTTCACCTTGGCCCAAGGTGATCCAGATGTGATCAACAACCATATTCCTGTTGATAAAATAGGTGTGAACCCAAGCATGATCCGCCTGACAAAAAGTGCTAACACAAAACAAACACTTATTGGTGGCTTAGTACGCTATAACATTCAAATTGAAAACATTAGCGAAGTTGATGTTGAAAACCTAACATTGATTGATTACCTGCCGGCAGGTTTCACTTATGTTGAAAACTCAGCCTATACCAATGATGCCGACGGTGAAATGCAAATAACAAGCAAACAACCACTGACCGTTTCAGGTATTGACGTACCCGCAGAATCGACTGTTGAATTTGTCTATATACTTCGCGTAGGTGCAGGTGTAGCTCGTGGTAAGCATATTAACCGAGTATCTCCTTACTTAGGCAGTGCACCAATTGGTAATGAAGCTACAGCAACCGTTATCGTTGGTGCGGATCCTGACTTTGAAGAAGTCACTATTCTTGGCAAAGTGTTTGACGATAGAGACAGTGATAATTGGCAAGACAGCGCTAATGCCTCAGCAGTGTTTATTCAAGGTGGCATTAATGAAAATAGTTATATCGCCAACAGTACCTTCATAATTGATGCTGATGGCCAACGCCCATTAGCCGATGCAAGTGCACCGCTAAATCACGGAATTGATTTAGGTGATTTAACGGGTCGCAGTAGTGAAGCCGATAAAGCTAGCAATCATCAAATAATTATTCGTCAGCAATTTAAAGACTTAGCCTTTACTGATAATTTAACCTTAACCACAGCAGAAGGTACTCATCTAACCATGAGTAGCCAAGGCAAAATAGTCGCCAACCCTGTAGGTAAAATGGCCGACGGGTTAACTGCGCAAGATTTACGTATTGAGCGCAACATCACCGTGCTAGCCAATGGCAACTATCAAGTTGACCTTGTAATTCAAAACCAGGGTATTCAAGAAATTGGTATTCCGGGAGTAAGAGTTGCTACTGTTGAAGGTTTATATATTGAAACCGACTTACATGGTCGATTCCATCTAGAAGCTGTCGACGTTGAAAACCTAGCCCGTGGTCGTAACTTCTACATGAAAGTTGATAAAGCAACGTTACCACCTGAAACAATTTTTGTTAGTGAAAACCCAAGAGTTAAGCGTATTACACAAGGTTTACCTGCACGTTTTGACTTTGCAATTCAACTAGCCAAGCAACAGTTAGGCGGTAATGAACAACATGCTTTAGTTAAACTTGGTGAGTTATTATTTAATGAAAATAGCGCTGAAATAAATACAGAGCATAAAGCGTGGTTAACGCAAATGTCCAACACCATTAACCAATATCAAGGTGGAACGATACAAATTACAGCTCAAGCACACACGCAGGCGTTAGCTTATGCTCGAGCCAACAATACCTATCAATGGCTATTGCCACTAATTCGTGAAGATCTACAGTCTTCGTTTAGTGTTGAATTAGTAGAAGAGGTTAATGGAAGTTTTGCCCCTATTGTAAACATTGCAACACAAACTCAACTTGGAAAGGTTCTATTCGAGTCTGACAAAAGTACAATAAAAGCAAAATATCAACCATTACTCGACAGCATAGCTAAGCAATTAGTGAATGCAGAAAATGGCCACTTAGCTATTACCGGCTTTGCCGACAACAGCGCATCAGAAGATTACAACCTAGCCCTAGGCTTGCGCCGTGCTAAAGCTGTATTCGAACAATTAAAAACACGCATGCCTGCAGAAGTTTGGGAAAAATTGACCATCAAAATACAAAAATTACAAATCGAGAATTCAATGAAGGAGGGTAAATAATGAGAAATTTTATCCAACGTCATTCACTAGCCTTTACCTGTAGCGTTTTATTAGCAGGCGTAACAACACATTCTTTTGCGAGTAACTTAAACACTAAAAGCAGCGAAGCTGTAATTGAAACAACAACCGAGGCTGAGCAACAAACACCGGTATGCCCACCCGGCGCATGTAAAACGGCACAAGGTTTTAGTGTTGAAATTATCAGCAAAGGCGAGCGAGCTGCAAGCGTAAACAAAACCCCGAACGATCGCCGAGTAGAATTAGCACTGAGTAAGCAAACACATGAAGTAGCAACGGCTGAAAAACAAGCTAAAACAGTCGTACAAGGTGACTTTTTGGTCAGAATGCCATTAGGTGGAATTTTTTGGGCTACAGAAGATCCTGCTATTACCGCCCCTAGGTTAAGCATTAGCGCACCGCAGGCGATAAAATTTGATGGCCTTAACAAGTACGATGCTAGGTTTAATTACTTTACCAACTATCCTGCGTTTATAGAACGCTTAACGTTAGTGGTTTATAAAGGTAACGATGTTGATTTAATTGACCCTCTTTTTAGCAGTGAATTAACCGAACTTGATAGCCATGGCGAAATATCATGGCAAGTTGAGCCGTCAACTTTGAACACGATGATCGCCGGCGATAGTTTACGTTACGTGCTACGAGCGTTTGATGCTGAAGGCAACATGGACGAAACAGAAAGCAAATTAATACAACTTGTTTCGCCTGAAGCTTACGACAGCGGTACATACCTAGATCAAGGTAACAACCAACAGTCGTTGCAAGCCAATAACTCAACTCAAAATCAATTTAATAACCAAAACACCTCTGCCAGTTTTACATCTAGCAATGTAACCACTGACACAAATACAGCCAGTACTGGCAGCTTTGGGACAAATGAACTTATCAAGCAAAACATTCCAATTACCGGTAGTCGTGTGCGTATTTTTGGCCAAGACATACCCGAAGGATACAGTATTGAAATTAACGGTAAAGACTACCCAATAGATTTAGAACGAAAATTTGCTAGCGAACATTTACTGCCAATTGGTAACTACGTATTTGACCTCACCTTAAGTGGTGAAAAAGGCACAATAACTAAACCACTTAAAGTTGATGTAACGGGTAAATATATGTTTTTAGCGGCGCTTGCTGACATCAACATCAGCGAAAATAAAGTGACGGGTAATATTGAACCATTAGCAAGCGACGACAGGTACGATGACGACTTACTCATCGAAGGTCGCCTTGCATTTTATTTAAAAGGTAAGGTTAAAGGAAAATATCTAATCACCGCACATGCTGATACTCAAGAGCGTGAATTATCACAGTTGTTTAATGGCTTTTTAGATAAAGACCCCGTAGATGTTTTTAGACGTTTAGATCCTGACAAGTACTACCCGGTTTATGGTGACGACTCAACCACCACACGTGACGTAGACACTCAAGGGCGTTTTTATGTCCGTGTTGATTGGGACAAATCTCTTGCACTTTGGGGTAATTACAACACCGGAATGACCGACACAGAGTACAGCCAGTACAACCGTAGTTTATATGGCGCAGTACTTAACTGGAAGTCAACTGAGTCAAATGCTTACGGCCAAGAAAAAAGTCAATTAAAAGCCTTTGTCTCTGAAGCACAAACCGCTTTAGGTCATAGCGAGTTTTTAGGCACTGGCGGTAGTATTTATTACTTAAAACATACCGATGTACTACCCGGCTCTGATAAGTTGGTAATAGAAGTTCGCAATCCAGATACCGGCATAACGCTAGATAGAATTGATTTAACTCGCGATGCTGATTACCAAGTTGACGAACTCCAAGGCCGTATTATTTTATCGCGCCCCTTACTCAGCTTTTCACGTAACAACGCTAATAGTATTATTCGCGACCAACCACTCGACGGAAATCAATTACTATTATTAGTTGATTACGAATACTTACCAAACGGCTTTAGCGCTGATCACTTAACCGCTGGCGGACGGGCTAAGCATTGGTTTAACGACCACATTGCCTTAGGTTTAAGCTACGTTGATGAAAATCGGGCCGGTAACGATTATCAACTTGCAGGAGCCGACTTAACCTTGCAAGCTGGCAAAGGTAGCTACATAAAAATTGAGCACAGTGATACCCGCAACAGCCAAGCGCCAGTGTTTTATTCAGACAACGGTGGTTTAACCTTTCAGCAAGTAAATATTATTGACGACGAACTAACAGGCAATGATAAATCTGGCGATGCCTTAAGTTTTGAAGCAAGAGCAAACCTAAAAGCTTTAGGCTACACAGAGCAAGAGCTAACGGCAGCGGCATGGCATAAAAATACCGGTGCAGGTTTCTCAATTGCTCGACGTGACTTAACTGAAGATATCACTGAAAAAGGGGTTGAAGTAACTGGCCAATATAGTCAAACAGGCCACTACAGTACCAGCATTACGAATCAGGAATCAGGTAATAATGAGCGTCAGCAAATCAGCTTCTTTATTCAGCAAAACCTTGATAACAGCGGTAATATCAGCGCCGAAATAAAGCAAATAAAAGAACAAATAAACCTGCAATCTCAAACCGGTTTGCTGGCTGCACTTGGCTACCGTCAACGTTTAACACCAAGCTTTGAGTTTTATGGTATTGCTCAAGGTACACTTGAAGCTGACGACGGCTATGAAAACAACGACTTAATCACGCTAGGCGGTAAATACATACTAGAGAGTCGCTCTAGCATTGGTGCAGAGTACGCTACAGGGCATCGTGGTGACACCGCTGCGCTTGATGTTGATTACCAAGTTAATAGCGATCACAATCTTTACAGTCGCTACAGTTGGTCAACCGATACAACTAGCCCACTACTTGCCTCTAACGATACCAACGGCCTTACCTTTGGTCACCGTTCAAGAGTGACTGATAGCCTAAACGTATTTAATGAAACGCAAACGATCAATGAAAGAAATGAATCAGGCTTTGTGCATGTTTTTGGTGTTAACTACCTGCTAAGCCAAGGCTGGAATTTAGGCGGTTCATTACAACATGGCGAACTAACACTGATTGCCGGTAATGTTGAACGCGACGCTGCTTCTCTTTCGTTAGGGTTTCGCGATAAAGATATGCAATGGCAAACAAAATTAGAGTATCGTGAAGATAAAGGCGCTGAAGAGCGTACACAGTGGCTTACCACCAATCGCCTAAATTACTTAATAAACGACTCTTGGCGTGTCGCTGCTAAATATAACTATTCAGATACTGAAGATGACATTAGCCCAGATGCCAATGCCACGTTTACTGAAGCGAGCGTAGGCTTTGCTTACCGCCCTTTTGATAACAACCGTTGGAACTTATTAGGAAAATATACTTATTTGTACGATTTACGCGGTTTGGCGCAAACTAACTTTGGTACCGATCAAAAGTCACAAATTTATACCTTAGAAGGTACTTACCGTTACAACCCTGAGTGGGAATTTGCTGCAAAACTAGGCCGAAGAACAGGAGAGTTACGCTCAGGTCGCGGTATTGGTGAATTCTTTAAAAGCACGGTTAACTTTTCTGCATTGCAAACTCGCTATCACATTATTAAACAGTGGGATGCACTACTTGAGTTTCGTAGTTTAAAAGTGGTTGAGTCAAACTCAACACGAAATGGTTGGCTTGCAGGTATAGATCGACACATAGGTCAACATTTTAAAGTTGGTGTTGGTTATAACTTTACTGATTTTAGTGACGACTTAAAACTTACTGATTACGAATACAAAGGTTGGTTTATCAACCTTGTTGGTAAGTATTAAACCTGTGTTAAATTAAGCGTATGCTTGAATAATTCACTCATATAAATAATCAGGTTAAAGCTGTTAACCGCTTTAACCTGATTTCATTCTTTTTCTTTTTATCTTTTCTTTTCTTTCCTTTTACACATCAGATTATCTCATTTCAATAATTAGTCGGTTTTGTTTGACTAAAGACTATGCTTAAAAAGCGATTTCTTCTAGAATACAGCCTTTATTTAGTAGACAAAAATTGGTCACTGGCTAGAATCTTCGCCTTTTTATTCAGCTATGATCATTTCCAACAAGGTATTTCAATGTTTAGTCATATTCACCCCGATAACTATCAACAACAGCTTGACGAAAAACAGCAAAGTATTTCAAATACTTTCGCTCAATTTGACTTACCAACTTTTGAAATTTATCCATCGCCTACGTTAAATTATCGTCAACGTGCCGAGTTTCGTGTTTGGCATGATGGTGACGACCTTTACTACATAATGTTCAATAGTGAAACTAAAGAAAAATTTAAGGTTGAAGATTTTCCCGTTGCGAGTGTGCTGATCAACCAATTTATGACCGCACTTTTAGCCGACATTAGAAATAACGAAATTTTACGCCAGCGATTATTCCAAGTTGACTTCCTCTCAACACTCAGTGGCGAAGTGTTAATTAGTTTGCTTTATCACAAACAATTAGACGAGCAATGGATTGAACAAGCACAACAGTTAAAAGCCCGTTTATCTGCCATTGCCCCCGTTGATATTATTGGCCGTGCGCGTAAGCAAAAAGTTGTGCTAGACAAAGATTTTGTTATGGAAACATTATCGGTAAATGGTGAAGAGTTTCATTACCAACAAGTTGAGAACAGCTTTACCCAACCTAATGCGAAAGTAAATGAAGCCATGTTACTGTGGGCACAAAACGCAACTAAAAACACCGGTGGTGATTTAATCGAGCTGTATTGTGGTAACGGCAACTTTAGTATCGCCTTGGCACAAAACTTTGATCGCGTATTAGGCACTGAAATATCAAAAACATCGGTTAAATCTGCTCAAATTAATATTGCAGCTAACAAACTAGATAATGTTGATATTGTAAGAATGGCCAGTGAAGACTTTAGCCAGGCAATGAATGGCGAGCGTGTTTTTCGTCGCTTAGAAGGTTTTGATTTAACCAGTTATAACTATCAAACCGTATTGGTTGATCCACCAAGAGCCGGGCTTGATCCTGACAGCGTTGAGTTAGTTTCTCGCTTTGAACGCATTATATATATTTCATGTAATCCTGAAACACTGCGCGATAACTTAGTTGAACTGGTAAAAACGCATAAAATTGAACATTTTGCTTTATTTGACCAGTTCCCTTATACCCATCATGTGGAAACAGGCGTTATTTTGTCACGCCTTTAACTTTAGTTTTTCGCAATTCGATAAGATTATCATTTCGAACACTGAACTCAAATGCACCTCGAGCAATAAACCGTAATTGTTTAATTGTTCGTTGTGCTAACGCGGCCAAATCCTTTTTATCGCTGTCTAACGCGTCAGATCCAGCACTAAATACAATAGTAACAGCAGCATTAGCTTGTAAATATGCTAGTTCAGCATCGAGCTTATTGGCTTGTTGTAAGTAATCGCAAAGTTCTAAGGTAAAGTAACGAATTTCACGATTAACCGCGGCACGAAATGCCGGCGAAGTTCCAGAGCGTTCACGTAATAACAACCGAAAAATATTACCGTTGTTTTCAATAAACTCCATAAAAGTACGTACAGAAATTTGAATCACTGAACCGCCCTTTTCAATACGCTGCCGTGCTTGTCGCATTAATTGGCGCAAAGTTAAACCAGCCTCGTCAACCAAGGTTAAGCCTAACTCGTCCATATCAGAAAAGTGACGATAAAATGAGGTAGGCGCCAGGCCAGCTTCTTTAGCAACTTCACGCAAACTCAAACTAGAAAAACTACGTTCACTACTCAACTGCCCCAAAGCAGCATCAATTAGTTGACGACGCGTTTTCTCTTTTTGCAGTGCTCTAATACCACTCATCGTCAGTATACCTATTATTTATTTCATGCTAAAACTAGCCTGGTATGATACTAAAAATCGTTAACATTACTAGTAAATTGATATTAATCCCTGAGCAACCGCTAAAATAATAATCACAATTATCATGAATAATTCATCAACAACACTTGACTCATCATCGAGTAAAGATAGAATAGCGTACATGTGTACACCGAAATACTTTTTGGTGCTTAAGCCCTAGATGGATAATTAATGAAAAAACCACCTATTATTTGGTTAAATGTATTTGTATTTAGCATTACCTTCTTATTCGCTGTTATCGCAGTACCTTATCGTGCATTTACTCATGGCTTTGATGCGACTGAAATTACTGCCGCTATAATTTGCTTTATATATTGTGGCATGTCGATTACTGCGGGCTATCACCGTCTTTGGTCGCATAGAACATACCAAGCTCATTGGTCTTTAAGATTAATTTACGCTTTAGGTGGTGCATTCGCATTACAAAATAGTGCTTTACATTGGTCTTCGGATCACCGCATTCATCATAAACATGTTGATAAAAACCATGTTGACCCTTACTCAGCAAAAATGGGTTTTTGGCATTCACACATAGGTTGGATGTTAAGAGATCATCAACCTAAGCAATATAACGACTACAGCAATGTCCGCGATTTACAAAAAGACGCTATTGTTGTTTGGCAGCATAAACATTATTTATTGCTCACTATTTTAATGAACTTTGGCGTGCCTATTCTATTTGGTTTATGGCATGGCGATATGATCAACAGCTTATTACTACTTGGCTTTTTGCGTTTAGTATTAAGCCATCACACTACCTTCTTTATTAACTCGTTAGCGCATATCTGGGGGAAGCAAACCTACACAGATAAAAACACCGCGCGTGATAATGGCGTATTAGCGTTTTTCACTTTTGGCGAAGGCTATCATAACTATCATCACATTTTTGAGAATGACTACCGTAACGGTATTCGCTGGTGGCACTTTGACCCTACTAAATGGTTAATTAAAGGTTGTGAGCACTTAAAACTTACGTCAAAGTTACGAGTAACACCTGAAGATAAAATTGAAAAAGCACGTTTATCCATGATCTTACTTCGTAGCCAACAGAAAATAGCGGCTCACCCTGATGCGGAGCAACGCTTAGAAAGGCTACAACATGAGTATGATGAACTTATTCATAAAGTTAATGAGTTTTATGCAGTGCGCAAAGCTTTACTCGCCACTAAGCGTGACCAGTTAATGGCTGATGTTGAGAACTCTGAAGTTATGGCGCAATATCAAGAAATTAAGCGTCGATTAGCAGAGCAACAACGCAGCTGGCAAAAAATGGTAGAAAAACTCGCGTAAAAACAGTACCAATACAGTGCCGATATACCAATTGAATGCATTAATTCAATTGGTATTAGATTTAATTCCTGCTAAAATTTTTACTATTGAAGCAGGAATTAAAGGGTTAACCGTTGAGTAAACAAGCAAAAGCCGAAACTAAGAAAGCAAAAAGTAAAACTAAAAGCTACGATTTCGATGCCATTATAATAGGCACAGGCCCTGGCGGTGAAGGCGCAGCCATGAACTTAGCCAAACGAGATAAGCGAGTTGCTATTATTGAACGCTATCATCACGTTGGCGGCGGCTGTACTCATTGGGGTACTATTCCATCAAAAGCCTTGCGACAATCCGTAAGCAGATTAATCGAATATAACTCAAATCCTTTGTTCAATGCTGGACAGAATGCTAAAGAATTAACCTTTCAAGATATTTTAGGCCATGCTTCGGCAGTTATTCGCAAGCAAGTAAATTTGCGGAGTGGCTTTTATAATCGCAACCAAGTTGAACACTATTACGGCGAAGCTTCATTTGTTGATGCTAATACCATTCAAGTACTGCGCGCTGATGGCACAATTGACACTATAACAGCGAAACAAGTTGTTATTGCAACTGGCTCGCGCCCATATCAACCCGACGATGTCGACTTTTCTCACCCAAGGGTTTATGACTCTGACAGCATATTGTCATTAGAACATTCTCCACGCCAAATTATTATTTACGGCGCTGGTGTTATTGGTAGTGAATACGCCTGTATTTTTCGCGGCTTAGGGGTCAAGGTAGATTTGATCAATACCCGTGATCGCTTGTTATCATTTTTAGATGATGAAATGTCAGACTCGTTAAGTTATCACCTATGGAACAACGGTGTTGTTATTCGCCACGGTGAGCAAATTGAACGCGTAGAAACAAATGAAGACAGTGTTATTGTGCATTTAGAGTCAGGCAAAAAAATGCGAGCAGACTGTTTATTGTTTGCAAATGGTCGCACAGGTAATACTGCTGACTTAAAACTAGAAAATGCCGGGTTAAAAGCTGACGGGCGTGGACAATTAAAAGTTAACGATTCATACCAAACTGAAGTTGAGAGTATATATGCTGTAGGTGACGTTATTGGCTATCCAAGTTTAGCCAGCGCAGCGTTTGACCAAGGTAGAATTTGTGCCAGTGCAATGCTTGACAGCGAATGCAAAACAAAACTTACTGTTGATATACCTACTGGCATTTATACTATTCCAGAGATAAGCTCTGTGGGTAAAACCGAGCAAGAGTTGACCGAAGCTAAAATTCCTTATGAAGTTGGTCGCGCACAGTTTAAACATTTAGCACGCGCACAAATTTCGAATAATTTAGTCGGCTCATTAAAAATTCTTTTCCATCGTGAAACCAAAGAAATATTAGGTATTCATTGTTTTGGTGAGAATGCTGCCGAAATTATTCATATCGGTCAGGCGATTATGCAACAAACCAATGGTGGCAATACCATTGAATATTTCGTTGAAACAACGTTTAACTACCCAACCATGGCTGAAGCCTTCAGGGTAGCGGCATTAAACGGATTAAACCGATTGTTTTAAATAAATATAAAAGGGCAAGGTTATGAATAACCTTGCCCTTTTTACTGTCTTACTTTTGAAAATTAACCGGAGTTAAAATGAAATATAGTTTACTCGTAGCTCTGTGCGTTTTTGCAATGCCAAGCTTTGCACAAGACAGTTTTAGTATTTACTTAGTACGTCATGCTGAAAAGCAAGCGGTAAAAGAAGATCCTAAATTAACGCCTTGTGGAAAACTAAGAGCTAGGCAAATCGCTAGCATGCTAGAGCACACAAACATAAAACATGTTTACAGTACCGCCTATCAACGCACTATGGCAACCGCAACGCCTTTTTCTTTACAACAAGATTTGCCAATAAAACAATATGCACCGGCTAAATTAGAACAATTTGCTCAACAATTACTACAACAAAAAGAAAATGTTTTAGTGGTAGGCCACAGTAACACCACACCACAATTAGCGGCATTGCTGAGTGATCTAAAAGTGCCAAACATAACCGAGAAAGCGTACCGCAACCTATACCAAATTCAGGTTAGCGAAAGTGGTAAAACCTTAACACTGCTAACTCAACCATTAACCTGTCGTTAATCAGCCTGTAATCAGCTTGCTGCTACATATCAGCTTCTTTTACTTTATTACCTGGGCTGATTAGTTCAATCTCGGTAATAGTAAAAGGTGTGCCCCACTGTTGAATGGTCATTACATTTTTAACTTTGCCTTTAATACGAACAACAGCACCATTTTGGGCAAATTCTTTCGCCATATTCATCGGTAATATTTTCTGACCAGAGTCAGTAATAATTCCGTAAAAGCCGCCTTCTAAATTTAAAAACTGCACACGACCACGTTGCCAGTCGCTAAAATCATCTTTTAAGCTTTGTTTTACTTCTGTCATTTTATCGCCTGTTAATGTTGGCGTAGCAACGAGTTTAGTCGCCGCTTGCTCAGGTGAACTTTCCTGCTCTTGTTTTACCAATTCTTTAGCCGCTTTGTCTGTTGCATTTTCAGCTTCGTTATCAGTTGAACTGCTACCACAGGCGCTAAGGGCTAAAGTGATAAGCAATGTTGATAATATTTTTTTGTTGTTAGTCATTTTACTATCCATTTAATGTCTGTTTCTGCTTCAAGCATACCTTAATATAAAAGTAATATATAGGTTATCTACGCCCTGCTAGTTTTTAAAAAATATCAATTACATCAATATCTCAGGCATAAAAAAAGGAGCTTTAAGCTCCTTCTAATTGGTTATCAGCGGTAAATCGTAATACCAATAACCTATGTTTTTAACGCCAGCAACTATTTATAAGTGATATGGCTTACTTAAACGGTGCACTGACTCAATAAAATGGCCAGCATGGTCTGGATTTACATCAGGGTGTATACCATGACCTAAATTAAATACATGGCCTGTACCGCCTTCACCAAAGCCTGACAGTATTTTTGAAACTTCTTGTTCAATACGAGGCATTGGTGCGTATAACATTGATGGATCCATATTGCCTTGCAAAGCAACTTTATCACCAACGCGCGCTTTAGCGTTTTCAATATCGATAGTCCAATCAAGACCAACAGCATCACAACCTGTTGCCGCTATATCTTCTAACCACATTCCACCGTTTTTAGTAAATAAGGTCACAGGAACTTTACGGCCGTCATTATGACGCGTTAAACCATCAACAATCTTCGCCATATACTGCAACGAAAACTCTTTATAGTCTCTTGGAGACAAAACGCCACCCCAAGTGTCAAATACCATTACCGATTGCGCACCAGCAGCTATTTGAGCATTTAAATATAAAATTACTGAGTCAGCCAACTTGTCTAATAACATATGTAAAATTTGTGGCTCTGCGAACATCATTTTTTTGATTTTAGTAAAGGCCTTTGAACTGCCTCCTTCGATCATATATGTTGCTAATGTCCACGGACTACCTGAAAAGCCAATAAGTGGTACATCACCATTTAAAGTCTTTTTAATCGTGCGAACCGCATTCATTACGTATTGTAATTCGCCTTCTGGATCTGGAATACCAATTTTCTCAACGTCAGCTTTGCATGTAATTGGACGTTCAAACTTAGGACCTTCGCCAGTTTCAAAATATAAACCTAAACCCATAGCATCAGGAATCGTTAAAATATCGCTGAATAAAATGGCAGCATCAAGTGGAAAACGACGTAATGGCTGAATAGTCACTTCACAGGCTAAATCGGCATCGCGACATACTGACATAAAATCGCCAGCATCTTTGCGTACTGCACGGTATTCAGGCAAGTAACGTCCTGCTTGGCGCATCATCCACACAGGAGTGTAGTCAACAGGTTCGCGCAAAAGCGCACGTAAATACGTATCGTTCTTTAATTCAGTCATCAAAAATCTTCTCCGCTATAATATGCGCGCATTCTAACACTTCAAATTTTATTGATCTATCTCCCAAAGCAAATCAGCGCACACTAACAGCATGATGAACGTTATTTTTGATAAAATATTTGCTTTTCGAGCTTATTAGAGAAAACTGACTACATGAAACATTTATTTGCCTAAATAGAATAAGAAGGCACATCTACATTTCAGCTA
>NZ_BAAJLU010000036.1:0-13945 GCF_057550865.1 Colwellia sp. NW0002-52-1
TTAAGCTTTTTCCGATAGTGATGAATAAATCCACTAAGCTACTCAATCATCCATTTTGGTCCTTACTGGCGACACGAACATTTGATGCCCCTGCCATTGATGGCCTAATGAAGCGACTACCGTATATCGTTAGAAGAATCATTAGAAGCTCAGGCAACAAAACCAAAAGCTACCCACTAAAACAATCTTATGCACCACAAAAGCAACGTCTGTATGAGAACGAGTCGCTTGATAGCTTAACTGCATTGTTGCTTATCACCATAATTGAAATTAAACGATACAATAAAGGCCGATGTAACCAAGCTGAGCAATTGGCATTTAATCAATTTTTCCAAATTTTCACTCACCAATATCCAATCAAAAATCGTAATGACCTTGCCATTGAAATTGACAAGTTACTTTGCTGTGTGACTAACGAATTCCATATTCCTTTTATCGATTACCAAAACGAAGATGGTGTTGCAGAAGCAAAATCAATTGACCCAATTTATTTCGGCACACTCTACTCAAAAAATATTGCTAATGGTATGTTTAAAATTGTTGAGAGTACCACCTAGAAAGTTTAAAAACGTGCGGATCATTTCTCAACAAAAGCGACATTATTTAGATTGAAAATATTTTAGTAAATGCGAGCACGCTAAATTAAATAACGGCTACTATTGCATTATTAAAGAGGATATTAATGGCTAAGTAAATATCACTATAATAAGCTGAAGATATTTTCCATTTAATTATTAGTGGTAAAACTTAAATGGAAATCTCAAGAAAAGTTAATTTTGTTTTTTGGAAAGACTAAGATGTAAAGGTGGTAAAATAGGAGTGTAACCTATGCTCGTAGATTGCGCTTCTCTGTTACCAGTTGCGCATTTAGCTGAAACCACTATTCCATTTAAGTTTTACCAACCCGATTAAATAAACATTAAAATATAGCGCCATTATTCATGATGTAGAATTGAGTTAATTTACAAAATATTAATTCATTTTTGCGATTAAAACATCATGATTAAAAAGCTAATTTTATATATTTTTAATAGTAAAACTTTAAGTAATAATTGATCGAGCTTGCGATAAAAATCTTCAACTTTTCACCTTCAAGAAGAAGAAAAACCAGCTTCCGCTGGCTTCTTTGAGAGCAAATATATTAACTCTTTTCACTCACTTAGACTTTAACGTTATAACTCTTCTGCAATGAAGCCTCTGTTTCGCCATCTTGCTCTGACATAAGTTTCAAAGCTTCTTCCTTCGGATAACTGTAAATCGTCAGCATGATCTGTGACTATAACTTGCGGCTCATGCCCTGTTTCTTTTTTAGTACTTTCGCAGAAAGTAATAATCTCGTTAAAGAAGTTCTCAACACATTCTATATCATCATCAATCTTGTTTTTTCTTTCAGAAGAAGCTAATTTTGTAGCATCAAATTTATCTTCATCTGTATCGTTCGTTACATTTGGAAAGTAAACTTGGGTCGGTTGATCAATAAATAAAATAGGAGGAATAGCGCAGCTATCGCCTAATGAACAAAATAGTTTTTGAAATGCCAAAAACAGTGATAAGTGACAGTATAACCAATTAGCTCCGCTTCCCATCGATCTCAAATATACCTTTTCTTTATTTGCTACAAGCCAGATATCAAAAGACTCTAATGAGAAGTTCATATTTAACGGTTTTTTGTACAACGCTTCAAAGTCTAAGTTTTTGCCAATTGAATTCATTGTTGAGGTTAGCAAATCTTCGGCATTACGTATTTTTTGAGTAATAGAATACTTCTTCAGCTCACCATACAATATGGATATTTTCTCTTTTAAGCTATCTAGCCCATCATCCGATTGTTCAATATTTCCTTCACTGATGATTTCTTCAAGATATATTTCAACTGATAACTTTGCTTTTATGATTTGATCTCTAAGATTTTCTCTTTTTTGTAACTCTTGATTAGCGGAAAGAATCTTCATCTTTTCAGCTCTGATACTCTTAATTACTTTTCGTTGCGCAGTAATATCTGTATTTAAAGACTCTAACCTAGGGCGATAATCAAACTGCTGCGGTTTTTGAATAGTGATCTCATCGTTTAACCAGTTAATTGCATTCGTTAACTCATCAACTTCATTCTCTAATTTCTCTGTTGTAGTCAAACAAAAAGGGCACTCTGTAGCTGATTCAGTAATTGCTTCTGGATAATTAATTTCGCTAATACTTTCAAAGTAATTTGTACTAATTGCTATTGTTGACTCTACACTTCTAACTTCTTTTTCAAGTTTACGTAATGTTGTTACTTCATTAGCAATTTGCTTCTCAAACTCTGAAATTAGTGTCGTATTAGCTTTTGACTCAACATCAATTTCAATAGGTTTATTTTTTATAATTTCTAGCCAATAAGTAGGATTTTTTAAAACAGCTTTGCTAGTTGATTCAACAAGCACAGTACCACTTGAAGCTTGATATTCCTGAAATTTTCTGGCTAATTTAGATTCTTTTAGCTCTATTAGCTGCTTTTTTTTAGGTAACGCTAACTCAATTCGCCTTTTCTTTTTCTCTAACTCAACCAATTCTTGCTTTCTTAAGAAATATTGCTGATCAACAAATCCTAAAAATATTTTCAAATGTTCTATTGCTTGTTCCCGCTTTTCTTTTTCATCAAATCGATAAAAGACAGCATGTTTATTAGCAATTAAATTTTGGTGCTGGAGCATGAATGATGTAAAACTTCTGACACTCGGAGATGGTTTTCTTCTTCCAGTAAACTGACGATCATCTTTATCCGTTTCAATATCACTAATATTCAAGCCAAAAAAAGTACCAATTCGTTTTTTATATAAATCACCAGCAATAAAATGACCTAAATTGAACCAATTCTCATTTAGGCTAAGTTCCCCGTCAGAAAACGGTAATTCCCCTTCTAATACTTCATGATAGAAGCCTTTCTTCTCTTTTGGTCTCCGAGCTAGAACAAGATAACCATTTCCCTTTTTAAAAATAGTAAAATACAGTTTCGCGCTGTTAGTAATTACCCCTACAGGAATCGTATACTCTGAAGATGCCATACAGTAATCAAATATTTCGATTAATGCACTCTTGCCTGTGGATGATTTACCTGTAACAACATTTAGTCCCTGTTTAAATTGAACAAAATGACACTGTTCACTTTTATCTACGACTCCGATGAAGGCAACATATGGCTTCATAATTGTTTTATCCTTAAAATTTTAAAACAGTCTCTAACTAGGAATGGAGTAACTAATTTAGCTAAATTTTTTGCCGCTGTGACTTGCTCTTTTTTACAATGAGAGACTGTCATTTGTGAATTTAAAAACTTAATAGATAAATCAGTATTTATTGTTACTGTGCCTTGTTCTTTAAGCACTAGCATACATAGATTGGTTAACCCCTTAAAATCTAATAACCTTTGCTCTAGACCTTCTACCGAAGATGGCGCACTAAATTTGGTGTTTAAAGTTGAACCACCAGCTAAACGCTGAAGATTTTGTAATGAATTAGGGCTGAATATCAGCGGTAAAACAAGGTAGCTCAATAATATATTTTTAGGCTGAACTTCTAAGTGCTGATAAAACACTTGTAACAAAGGGGCAAGTAAATATGGATTGTGATTTAAAACACCCAATTGATGTATCGCATTAGCCATTATTTAAGCTTCCATTTTAGTTTTGCACTTGAGTCATTCATGTTTACATGCAATACACCATCCCTAAACCACCTGTACGGGCGCTTAGAATATGTTTCAAACTCAGGTCCCTCTTCCCCTAAAATGTCATCGTAAAAATATTGAGATTCAAGTATAGGACTGCTTACTTCTCTACTAGCTCTTTTATACCGTCTTTTAAAAACTTCAATTACCTCTCCTTGGTAGTCATCAAAGTATTCTTGGCGAGTGCCGTGTTGAAATTCGTCCTTTACGACTGTTAAAGCTTCACAATAGTTACTGTGAGCTTGATCTAGTTCGGTCAAATAATCGATATCCCTAATCTTTTGCAGATAGAGACTATTTGGGGATGACTTTACTATAAAATCGTCTGATGTAGGCTTTCTAGGGAAGTGTCGCGTATTTTGACTGAACTTATCATTTAATAAGGCAAATTCATCAGAAAAATCTTTTTCTGTAATTTCCCACTGGTTTTCAACGATAACATTTGGTGATATAAACCAACCAATCATGCCATTTAAAAGCCTCCCTCTATTAGTAGGTGGGACACCTTTACCATATTGATTAGTTAAAAAATGGTATTTTTCATCTAATACGGAAGAACTATCGTAGATTTCAAATTTGGATATGATTTCTTTAAATCTATTATCTTGTCGATATGACAATACTTTTTTTTGTTTGTCATTTAATGACTTTCTAGAAAGGATTTCATCAATAACTTCAAGTCGCTCTTCTAAGTTTTTATCTTTCCAATTAATGAGCTTACTATTAACCCCAATTGCTTGAGTGGTTAGTAGTATCAGTTTAGGATATTTAACAATATCAAATTTAGGGTCTAGCCAGTTTGCTAGCGTATTCCAGATATTTTTGTGGGCATCTGTAAGCGGATCAGCAAAATGCTTAACTTCAATATTAGCCTCATTTGGGATGGCTAAGTCGCCATCTTTTTCTATAAATAATGATTGATTACTACTTAATGAAAAACACCATTCGACCGCTAAATAGTATTGATAAATAATACCAGAAATACTTGTCGAAGCATCATGAGCTAACTTCTTGTCCAATTACATTCCCTTAATTCAATACTTTCATATAACCCTATGAAAAGTTTATTATAATACAAAATATTTAACAATCATTTGTTGTACATCATATTTTGTGGAAGTACAAAGTAAAACCCCGCACGCGAGGCTTAATTGACTAACATACCTTATATATTAAACAAGTAGCATGACAGCCGAAAAATGCTGTTTTCAAGCCAATAAAAAGCCAGTTATCACTGGCTTAATCTATCAATATTTAATACCGCTCTTTTTTAATAAGCTTTATCTTTTTGGCAACAAACTTATAAACCAAACTAAAACTCTTCCCCGCCTTGATAACAAAACACAGGCGAAGAATAGTTTTTTAAGCATTTTCTTTCCTTAATAATTCCATTTTTTAGATAACTCAAAGCTTAGTTTTTGAGTATGATAGCTTTTTAACTTCTGCTGGTGAAAGATGGTTTTCAATACTTAGATAGGCATCTACTACACTTTGGAAATTTTTATTTTTCCACGCTAATTCAGCCTCCTTTCTTTTTTGCTCTAAATATACTCTCTCTTCATAGGCTGTACATTGTGAATCTCTATATTTAGAAAGTCGCATGAACTCTAACTCAGATCCTTTCAAAAATTCTTTACAATGTTTCTGTAATAGAAATGACAACCTTTCAGCAGATGAATCAATTGCATCAATACTTGTCGCTTTTATATATGTATTTTCATTAACTTTTTGCATCCTAAGTATTTCATCTAAACCAAAAGCTCTCTCTGAATTCTCATACTTTTTGCTTAACTCGCCTAATGTAATACTAATTTCAAACGTTCTACCTGAATCAATTTGAATATTAATAAATACTCTTGCACTCTCAAAGCGAATGTAGGAGTCATTTATTGTCAATACTTTAAAGTTATAAGTACTTTTCAAAAACAAAAAGTACTTATTTACTGCCTCAACAAATCTCATATTTTCAATATCTTTGCATTAGTTAATTTCAATCAATTAGAGGGAGGAGTATACGCGCCCATCTTTTTATCATATATCCAACCACGCGATTCTAGTAGCTTTCTTTCAGCATTCAAGAATTGACCACTATTACCCGGCCCTCCTGTTGGTATTCTCATTCCAGTCTTTGGATCTCTATAAGAATCATATATCGGCTTACCTCGCCTCATCTGTTGCCTTAAATGACCAGAATTCTGTTTCCAATTAGCCTTAGGATTACCTTTGTTTGGTAGGTGCAACATGAAATCACCACTCTTCCAATTATTGGGAGAAGTGGTAGTTGATGATCCCCATTTGAATAGATTAAGACCACCATGTTCATTTAGTTGCAATAAACTGTCCGGATTCTTGCCAAGACTTCGCATTGGAGCCAATAAAATAGACTTCAAACCTAGCCCTAGTAAATCATCTAAGAATAAAGAGGATTCTATTCCTTTAAAATCATTACATGGCATTGAATTACAGAACTCAGCCGCTTGTTTCACAGAATCAGGAGCCTGAATCGGTTGTGAATAATCAGGTATCTGGTACGGATTAACCGATGGATAATCTTTCTGTCTATCACGAGATATTTGCCCTTGAGAGCCTAAATCTGAAATATTATCAACATTCTTAATTTGACTAGGCATGGAGTTCCTTGCCCCATTATTTGGCATTCCCTGTGGCCCATTACCTCTTGATGTAGGCGAACCATTTGAATCCCCATCTCTATTTCTAGTACTTGAAGTTCCTCCAGAACTATCTTCGTTTTGGGGTCCGCATGGATTATTACCTCCGCAGGTAATAATTATCTCAATTTCATATCCAGTAGGATCTGTGCCAGCTAAGGGGTTATTCATAATATATGAATATGGATTAATACCTTGGCTATTCCCATCTGCTTGAATTACAGGGTCAACACTCAAGAAACGCCCAAGGTTATAATCGTACACCCGCCCGTTCATATGAATGAGCTCTACTTCGTCTAAATGTTCATGGTCAGTAAAGCCACGGTAAGTTGACATTTCACTGTCGAGTGGGTTATTCGCTAATTTTGCACTACCAGCCAACGCCGTTAAGTCACTGTAATCACCACCACGCGGCTTACCGAAAGGGTCGAAATTACGCTTTGCGGTAATATACCCCCATTTATCGGTAATAGTTGTTGCACTACCTAAACGGTCTCTATGGGTAAAGCGCGTTTCTAAACCACTACTATTATCGTGACTAACAATGGCGATGTCACTAATATAAGCTCGCCATTTGTCATTGCTTGATACGCCATTGGCGGTAACTTCCACTTCATAATGCTTGCCAATATAATGCGTTGTTCTTGTGGTATCCCCTGCAGCAACCACTTGCTTATAACGACTACCTGAAGCGTCATAGAACAATTGACTTGTCGTACCCGACTTAGCAATAACAACCGGCTTATTATGTACATTATAAGTTAGCGTACTGCCGTCACCTGAGGTCATATTACCTTTACCATCGTAACCAAAGCTTATGGTACCTGCACCGTTTATTTTGCTCACTGACGCAACGGCATTCGGGCGAGTAGGTTGATAGTTATATTGACTTGCGTAGTCACTCTTTAAGGTTAAGTTACCTACACCATCATATTCATAATTGATGGTTAATGAGGTGTTATCAATGCTTCTAGTTGAGTATTCCAAACGCTGCAAGTCATCATAGCCATAATGCTCAGTACTCACACCCAGTAAGTTAAAATAACTCGTCTGTTTGTCTAAATTGCCAAAGTCGTCATATGTGTAAGTAATGTGCTGAATATTACTGGCATTATTACTGACATTACTACTTTCCATTTGACCAGTAATGCCAGAGTAGGTATAAATACCGCTAAGGTTTGCATCAGCTAAGTCGGCCTGAGCAATATTCCCCATAGCATCTTGAGCAGTTATCTGACGATAGATTATGCCGTTTTCTGCTGGATCGAATTCTTTTTCAAGATAACCTGTCGCATTATATTGATATTGAACCTGCAAACCATTTGGGTATTTAAGGCCTATTGGCCTATCATAATGACTGTCCCAAACATTTTCCGTTGCATAGGTGGCACCGTCGATAGTGAGCGTTGTGCCAGTAGCCCTTGCCCAGTCATCGTAGTAAAACTCAGTACTGTTTGCGTTACTGTAACTTTCACTCGTTAGTAAGCCAATTGTTTTAGTATCCCAAACAAAACTTGCCGTTACTGTTGCTCTGCTTGAGTTGCCATTTTGATGGCCCGTATCAAAACGGTGTGTCAAACGACCTAATAAATCTCTGTCATAACGAATAACATCATTATTAGCATCCGTCTCTTTTTCTACCTCGCTAAAAGCATTATAAATAAAGTGTGTCACGCCTTGATTAGGGTCATTAACCTGAGTTTTATGGCCTAGCGCGTTGTAAATTGCAGTAATTTTATTTTCGTTGGCATCTTCAATAGTGATAGGGTTTTTGGCAGCATCGTAGGCATAGCTTGTAATGCCGCCAATAGCATCGGTGGTGCTGATCAACATATTCAAGCTATTATAAGTACGTGACATTAGCAAATTATTTGCATTAATTTGGGTGACTAAACCTTGATAATTATAAGTTGCGATTAAGGTACTGCCATTAGCTTGTGAAGTTTCTTTTTTGCCAACACGGCCTAATGCATCGTAATTACTATAACTAACAGTCGGCTTAGTAATGGCTTCAGCATAATAAGGTCCCTGCGTGGTAATTAATTCCCCTACACTGTCAAAAGTTTGATCTTGATATACTAAATCACCATTAAAACCTTCAATGGTGGTGCGTATGGTACGCCCTAACTCATCAATATATGCATTTTGCGTCGGCATACCAATGCTCATGGTACTAACACGATAAACTGCATTTATTGGGGCATTCGCATCAGGATCATAATAGCGGATGTATTGCTTGGGTGCCGTCATTTTTTGACTATCGGCTAAGCGGCCAAAACCGTCATATTCATTGGTAACGACAACACCAGATGCTTGGGTGATTTCTGATGGTTGACCAAAACGAGGATTATATTGCGCTGTAGTAGCGACAGTAAAACCATTACCGCTAACGGCACTAACATGGTAAGGAAAGTACCCTTCAGCTTCTGCTACTAACCCAGCATTTGTATAGGTGTAGTGAGTAGTTCTACTTTCCGAAACCTCAGTGTCACTAATGCCATTAAGCACATCACCTGTTTTGGTAACCGATGACGGTAAACCATATGCATTATAAACTGTTGCCGTAACGTAACTTACATCGTCTCCTGTTGTCGTGACATTTTCAGCTTTACGTAAATCTGTTTTCCAACTATTGACCACTGTATTAATAATTTTGTCAGCCACAGCATCTGACTCTACAGTTGTCGCTTGTGTGCCACTAACTGAATTAGTTACCGTACTAGTAGTAAACTTTGTTAACCACCAATTGGCATCATCAGGTGTAAAGTTAATTTCGGTAAGGGTAGTGTATGTTGTAAACTCATCGGTAGATACTTGCGTTTGACTTGTAACATTACCATACCCGATTCCATCAAAGGTCTTGCTAGCAGTTTGACGACCAATTTCCAACCCTGTAACTAAATCATAGTTAATTACGGTTGTATCATCAATGGCAACAAAATGCGCTGTGGCGAAAGTGTTTTCATCATAGACACTATTAGTAATACTGTGACTAAGCACATTCGTACACTCAGGGTTGTCGTTAATAACGGCGATACTATTTGATGCCAACCAAGTGCATGATTGCTCAATAACTCCTGTTAATGGCCACTCTTGGCTAAAATCAGTACGTGAAACCATATCTCGATGCGCTTCGTCACTGTCTTCTGTAAAGTTGTCTTGTTCTACTATGATCGATTTAAACCCCTGAAAGCCACGACCTTGCGTGTTGTACATCGCATCACGATAACGATATTTACTATTGTTAGTGCCACCTTGACCATTACTAACACGATACTCTGCAACCACATTCATGCTTGAGGCAAAGTAAAAATACTCGGTATCATCACTAGAAGCTTCATGATTGACTTCATAAAATGGAATGAAATTAACATCACCTTCTGTCCCTTTATTGTATTCGTCACTGGACAATGGTTTATAAACCCATTGATGGAGTGCACCTTTGCCATCAATAACTTCTTTTAACGTGTCTTGAACAGCAAAGCGCTCATCTTCTTCCGCAGCACCTAAATTACGATTTATATAAGGCCCTGTTTGTATGTTAGCATCTTGGTTGGTACTCTCTCGGCCTTGTGTTTGCCCGTTAAATTCACATTCAGTAAAGCGACAACCAAATATGGTAACAACATCAAGTAAGCCATCTCCCGTTACATCTAAAACTGCTCTTTGGGATGCTGATGCGATAATACCAGTTGGCCTAGTAGCAACGACAATACTACCATCAATACTTTCAGTAAAAGAAATTGCCGAAAATGTTCTTGCAGAGTCATCACGTATAGAAGCGTTGATTTCTGTTTTAATAAAATCATAGTAAGTTTCATAATATGATGGCGTATCTTGTAATAAGCCACCTACATCGTCCAGACTAGGAATAACATTGTAAGTTCCCCATGTAAAACCTGTATAAAGATCATTATCACACTTCCAGTTACTACTTATAGCATCAAGAATAAAGGAACAGCTAGAAGCAAGCACATTGTCACTTGCTATTAACAATTCTTCTCGTCCGTCTCCGTCATAGTCCATCATAGTGATTTTTGATAAAACTGGATATGCATAAGGCTCTACTTCACCTTCTGTTCCTGTTTGGTATAATCCATATCGTACCGGTAGAGTAATATTTAGTGATTGCCAAGTTGAGATAAATTCACTACCGTTATTCATTCTATAGTGCAACCCGTCATCGATGTACGTTAACCAATCAGGAAGATTGTCACCGTTGAGATCAAAGAAAAAATCTGCACTATAATTCCAGTTAACAATTCTATCGTTTATTACGCGTATAGTGGTGCTAACACTATTATTAAGGTTTGGCGTCAGTTGTATTATGTAGTTTGGTGTAGGTAGCCCAGGAGGATGTTGACCAACCACTCGTTCATCAAAAACCATAAAGTCTTGTGTGCCATTACCATCCATATCGCCATTAATTTGAATGTTAATCGCATCTGGAAACAGTGTAGAAGTTTTAGCACCAGTTGAAGTTAATGGAGTAGGGTAAGTTTTTATAAGTTGCTTATTATTACTATTAAATGGGGTGTTATTATCATTGGTGTGATAATAAATCCAAAGCTTAGAGTTATCACCTAACACTCTTTGTTTAAATGCAATATCAGTGAAACCGTCACCATTAAAATCATAAAAACCTAAAATTTCATCATTAAAGTTTGGATCTTCCCATGTTATTCCAGTATTAAACCAATCACCTCCATTGCTATACTTTATTTGAAGTTCATTATCCCATTTTCGTATACTGTCTGTTTTACCATCAAAATTAAAATCAATTTCAAAACACTTTTCTTCAAAAGCATTAACAGTGCGGTAGCAAGTCATTAAGTCGTCTTGATAGTCACCTGTTTTTTCACCTTCTGCATTTAAAAAGACGCCTGACCAATCTCTTACACCGTCTCCATTGACATCACCGTGAGGGAGCGCATTTCTTAACCAAGTCGCATTTTCTGAGATGCGCACTTGCTCACCTGTCTCGTCGGTATAGGTTAAGGGTTCAAATACGTACTGTGGAGAGTGCTCTTGCCAATTAAACGTAGTTTCAGGTAAGCAATTATCGGCACCATCACACTCTCTTATAGCGCGAAGCAGGCTTCGTGATGAGGCTTCACTTGGTACGCCGTAGATCAAAGTATATCGGCGAATTACATCATCAATATACGATGTTTCAATCGTCGTTAAACGCTGTGTTTTTCGCGATTTACCTCCAGCTAGATATGAAGTACTGGGTTTAATACGATCACTATAACCAAAGGTAATATGACGATCACCAGCATTATCTCCAAAACCAGTATAATCTATACTGCCAAGTTGATATTCACCCTCACCAATAGCATTATAATTATAAATAATATTGTTTCCAGCTTGATCATGGCTTTTGCTAATTGCCCAAGTAATAGTTTCACTGCGACCTTCCGCCACCTGATTCGAATTTATTGATATAGCTGTATTACCAAATTCACTAACTAAGTTATTTTTATACTCGACCGAAAAATACGTATTTTCAGCGTTAATATCGCCATACTGGATAACACGAACAAAACTATCAAGTTCAGTGCGATAAACAGTACCCGATGTACCATAATAGGCATCATTCTCTGTGACTAAACGCTGACCGTTCAAACAGAGTTTATCTGTCGATGCGTTATACGTAACATTGCGATCTAGACCATCTTGAGCAACAGTCATACCACAACGAGAAATAGCACTTCCTGCTGATAATGACCAACCGACACCAGCAATACCATTGCCAGCACCTGAAGAATAGTTAAGTGAAACGCTTGGCTGCATACCTTGGCGACCAGGTGGCAATGTAATGGGAATCCTATAACTTGCTGTACCTCCAGAAACGCCGCCGTGGCCAATTATAGCGCCGACAGAATCAGACGATTGAACACCGTCATCGTTAATCGTAGGAGCACTAGGTATGAATGAATCAACGTTTACACTAGCTGAAGCAGTACTATAAGGCCCGTAACCCGAACGATTGGAGGCCTTAACTCTGTATTGATAATAACCATCGTTACGAACAAAAGTATGGCTAGTACCTGTAATTGGCTCCTCTATATCATTCCAGCCGGTAAAATTTACATTCTCTTGTATGTGGTAGCCATTTTCATCGACCAAATCAGGCATGCTCCAACTGATTGAAAAACGCCCTGACGTAACATCAGAGGGAACAGTGATAGATGTAGGTGCCGCTGGGACTAAATAAACACTGACAGTTTCTGATGACGTGAAATATTCAGTAGCACATATTTCTGTTTTACATGCTTTAATTCGATATTGATACTCGCCATTTGAATACCCTATCGCATTAAAGATGGTGTCTTCTTCAATAACATTGTCATTTTCATCTGGCCATGCAGGCCATGAATCCCCTGTTTTTTTACGTTCTTGTAGTTTGTAATATGTCGCATGATTTCCACCTCCCCACGTAACATTATAAGACGGGGTTATTACTTCACTCCCCGGTAAACTTATAAAAGTAGGGTTAAAAGGCGCGTGAATAACGTTTACATCATTTGAAAATTTAGGTGTACAGCCTGCGGAATTACAGGCATCAACACGATAATTATACCAGCCTTGATCAAGGTTAATATCTATCACCTGTAAATCAGCTTTATTACTGTCGGTAACAAGCACGGCGTTGTTTTGACCGTCAGGTTGATTTTGTGAAATTCTATAAACTTTGTAATCAACTGCTAATGTTGAACTTACCCAACTAACTTCAACACTACCATCCAGAATGACTCCAGCTATTGTTATGGCAGTTACAGCAGCAGGCTTACCTAACTTAACAGTAACAATAGTTGAGGTTTTCCAACTGTTATTACAGCCTGAGGCATTACAAGCTGTTATTCTATATTTATAATTCCCATCATTTCTAATGTATTGTGTGCCAGAGTTTGCTGGCGTTAAAGTCGTCCAGCTGGTCCCGTTATTACTAGATTCCTGCAGCTCATAACGGTCTGCTCCAGTAACATTAGCCCATGAAACAGCCACCTTTTTATCAGTAACTTCATTTAAAGGCACTATTATAGATGATGGCAATTCAGGTGGCAGTAACACGGTTGCAGTATTTGATGACTTCCAGCTACCACAGCCTGAACTATTACATGATTGTATTCTGTATTGATAACTTCCATTACCAAGACCAGCTAATAAATACATAGTCACTGGGATAGTACGGCCAGAATCTAATTCTGTACTCGCTAATGCCGTTTTAACCCGAACCCAATTAGTATTGTTTTTATTTACGTCAATATTAAACTGTTTTGCTGATGAGCTTACCGTCCAATTTAACGTTATATTCCCTGAATCAATATCAGTAACACTAGCAGAAAGAGAGCTAGGCGGACTCGGTGGCAATAAAACCACCACGCTTACAGATGAACGATAGGCTCCCCAACCGGAGGTGTTATATGCTCGAACTTGATATTTATAGCTGCCATTGCTGCGGCCCGTTCGGTTATAGCTCGTTGCGGTTGCTGTACTGGTTAATGTTGTCCATGAACCATTGTTAACACTTTCTTGTAGTTGGTATTTTGTCGCTGTACTGGCTGCG
>NZ_BAAJLU010000037.1:0-12238 GCF_057550865.1 Colwellia sp. NW0002-52-1
CCATGGCGCCCAACACAGCAAAACACTCCAACAGAATTTAGGCACGAAGTTTATACCTGCCGAAAATCATCCCTTCACGCGGCAGTCTACGCCATCCATGGCTCCGATAAACATCACACTTTTCTAAATTCAGTTTCCGTTGCTGTGATGGGATCTAGTGATCGTTGAAATTTCATTTTCTAAATTAACGAATTGAGAGCTATGAAAGATGAAACAACCACCAAGTCTGCTTCATTAAACGCCGGAATGGTGACCAATATTCACGTATCACTGGCATGGATGCCAGTGAAAGCGCTGTTGGCACACGGACGTGCCATCAGCGCTGGTAAGTCGAAGAATATTTGGCATCATGGAGGAAACACGTTTAATGCAGCAGCGCCGAGGGAGTCCAGAGGGAGGCCGGCGCTAGCCTCCCTTTGGGTGTCGTCGGCACCCCGACGCCAAACCAATAAACAAGCTCCAAACCGGTAAATTTAAGATGGGTGTCCGTTTAAAATTGTTTAAAATTAATATCTAATAAAGAACAAGATAAATGCTTTACTGTAATCATATGGGATATATTATAATCATTATTTAAAGTACTAAATAAATGGATTTATATGCCTCATTCAGAAAAATCACTATTTCAGCTAGTTTCATTCCGTATTGCGCTATGGGCGCCTATATCAATAGCTATTTTGTTTTCAGTATATATTTTTATAACTAGTGATTTGACTTTTCAAACTGGATTCGTTGGATTAAATAACGCTTGGGATATTTTCAAAATTCCATTAGCACTATTTTCATTAGTTTTTCCAAGCGTCGCGTTAGTGGCTGCAAATCATCGTTCTATTCAGAGTAAAAAACAAATTGATTTGACACAAAAAAACATAGAATTATCTATTAAGCAAAACACACTAAAAAATTATTATGAATCCATTCATGAGTTTGAAAGTTATTTAGATTCCTGTAACTTACAATTAAGTTTCATTTATAAAAACAAACGTATTATGTATAGAAAGTTTTTTAAACATAATTCACCTAATTTAGTAGAAGTTTTAATTAATAAAAATGTTTTATTAGACTTAAAAAATCAATATCAAACCAGTGTTGATAATATATTAAATGACTTAGTACAAAAGAGAACAGAGAATAATGAAGAGTCAGAAAAAGCGCTACTCAATCTGTATTCAAGTCTAAAGGATAATTGGTTACATAATTATGGATTGGAAATGACTTATGACCCGTTAAAAAATAGCAATGATAGTTTTTCTGAGGCAATTAATAAGTTTACCAATGAGTTTTATACATTACTGAACTATTGTATGAAATATAATCCATTGGACATGGAGCCAAGAACGCCTGAGCTTGATTCTTTTTCTAACTCTGAATCTTGGATCTCATTTAAAGGAAAATTTGATAAGGATATAGGTGAAATTAACTTTAGTAGTTTATTCACTTCTTCCATGGATTTCATGTTTAAGCATTGAAAGTGAATGTTTTGTTTATAAAAGGAGATAATGAAAATTACTGTAGAATGACGCCTGATTAAAAATCATAGCGGACCTAAATGAGAATGGGGCAACAATCTTTTCCTCTTGGATGCAGCTGGTATTAAAGCAATAACAATCAAAATATAGATTAAAACATATGCAGTCACAAGATATTCCTTACAAAAAATCCCCTCAACTTATTCAGCTGATAATTAAAGAATGACTCAATGGAATTATGAAGAAAATGAAATTTTACATACCTAATTCAATTAGCTCAGATATAAGAAGAAAATTAGGCTATGTTAAGATTAGAAAAATTAAAGTCATAACCCATCCAAATTCAATTAAAGATGAATGTTTAGAAAATGTTCGTAGTTATTTAGCTAACCATCAAGGAGAAGTTCAATTAGGTTGGAAGTTTAGTCTGTTAGGCAATGTAATACTTCGCTTGATCGCTCATGCAGTTGTAAAGAAAGAAAATAATGATTTGATCTGTATCTCGCCAAATGAAGATCTAAAAGAAATAAATTTTTTACCTGATAATTCAATAAAGAATATGATTGAGGGTAAATACCTTCCCGGGAAACATCTATCTTTAATTAATAATAAAAATATCAAAGAATATGCTTTGTTATTAGATAAAGTTGAAAAACTGAAGTTTGAATTCTTACCAGAAAATATTCAAGTTGAGCTTGATATCATTCATTCCAAAGCCTCTTTCTATTTGCCTACAGTTTACAGTGAATCTATAAAAATAACGAAAATGGATGAATGTTGCTATTGTGGCTCAGGGATTCTAAGAGCTTTTTGCCATCAATAAAAAACCCGCTAATTAGCGGGTTTTTATCAAGAATTACAAGCTGTAAGCGAATCGCTTACCAACCCGTTTTCTCTTTAAGTGCTACACCGATATCCGCTAAAGAACGTACAGTTTTAACACCAGCCGCTTCTAATGCTGCGAATTTCTCATCAGCTGTACCTTTACCACCAGCGATAATCGCGCCAGCGTGACCCATACGCTTACCTTCTGGTGCAGTAACACCAGCAATGTAAGATACAACAGGTTTAGTAACGTTTGCTTTGATGTATTCTGCAGCTTCTTCTTCAGCTGTACCACCAATTTCACCAATCATTACGATTGCTTCAGTTTGTGGATCGTTTTGGAACATTTCCAATACGTCGATGAAGTTAGTACCAGGGATAGGGTCACCACCAATACCTACACAAGTAGATTGGCCAAAACCAGCATCTGTAGTTTGTTTAACGGCTTCGTACGTAAGTGTACCAGAACGTGAAACAATACCTACTTTACCAGGCTTGTGAATGTGACCAGGCATGATACCAATCTTAGTTTCGCCAGGAGTAATAACACCTGGGCAGTTAGGACCGATCATACGAACGCCAGATTGATCAAGCTTAGCTTTAACGACAACCATATCTAAAGTTGGAATACCTTCAGTGATAGTAACGATAAGCTCGATGCCTGCATCAATAGCTTCTAAAATTGCATCTTTACAGAAAGGAGCAGGAACATAGATAACTGTAGCTGTTGCGCCAGTTGCTTCTACTGCATCACGTACTGTGTTGAATACCGGAAGGCCTAAGTGCGTTTGACCGCCTTTACCTGGGCTTACGCCACCTACCATTTGTGTACCATACTCAAGTGCTTGCTCTGAGTGGAATGTACCTTGACCACCAGTGAAACCTTGACAGATTACTTTAGTATCTTTGTTAATTAAGACAGACATTATTTGCCCTCCGCAGCTGCTACAACTTTAGTTGCTGCATCAGATAATGATTCGGCAGCAATGATATCTAAGCCAGAGTTTTTAAGAACTTCACGACCTAATTCAGCATTAGTACCTTCTAAACGTACAACTACTGGTACTTTAACGCCAACTTCTTTAACTGCGCCAATAATACCTTCAGCAATCATGTCACAACGTACGATACCGCCAAAGATGTTAACTAAAACAGCTTTAACGTTGTCGTCAGAAAGGATGATTTTGAATGCTTCAGAAACACGTTCTTTAGTCGCCCCGCCGCCAACATCAAGGAAGTTAGCTGGCTTGCCGCCGTGTAAATTAACGATATCCATTGTACCCATTGCTAGGCCGGCACCGTTAACCATACAACCAACGTTGCCATCTAAAGCTACGTAGTTTAATTCAAAACGTGCTGCATGTGCTTCACGCTCATCTTCTTGAGATGGATCGTGGAACGCGCGCATTTTAGGTTGACGGTATAAAGCATTACCATCGATACCAATTTTGCCGTCTAAACAATGAAGGTTACCTTCGTCAGTAATAACTAACGGGTTGATTTCTAATAATGCGAAATCGAAATCTTCAAACATTTGTGCAAGACCTAAGAAGATCTTAACAAATTGCTTCATTTGCGTTGGGTTTAAACCTAACTTGAAGCCTAATTCACGTGCTTGGTAAGGTTGTGCGCCAACAAGTGGATCGATTTCAGCTTGGTGAATTAACTCAGGAGTCTCTTCAGCAATCTTCTCGATGTCAACACCGCCTTCAGTAGAAGCCATAAATACAACTCTACGGCTTGCACGGTCAACAACAGCACCAAGGTATAATTCGTTCGCGATATCAGTACAGCTTTCTACTAAAATTTTAGCAACAGGCTGACCGTTTTCGTCTGTTTGGTAAGTAACTAAGTTTTTACCTAACCAGTTTTGTGCGAAGTCTTTAATCTCTTCTTTTGATTTAACTAGCTTTACACCGCCAGCTTTACCACGTCCACCTGCGTGAACTTGAGTTTTAACAACCCACATATTGCCGCCAATTTTGTCGGCAGCTTCGGCAGCTTCTTGAGCGGTATCGCAAGCGAAACCTTCAGAAACTGGTAAACCATATTCAGCGAATAATTGTTTCGCTTGATACTCATGCAAATTCATGGTGTTTTATCCATTTATCTGTAGATGAAAATGACAATAATATTATAGCTATTGCCATCGAAAAAAGTCGACCGATTATAGTATAAAAGCTCTAAAGAACATAGTCCTTAGAGCCTAAGACTATAGTCTAAATCGAACAAAATAATTTAGTACTATATACTAGATGCTTAACTATATATTTAGTAACAAGCGTGTTGGATCTTCCAACAACTCTTTAATCGTTACTAAGAACCCTACAGATTCTTTACCATCAATTAAACGATGATCATAAGAAAGTGCTAGGTACATCATAGGTAATATTTCAACTTTTCCATCAACAGCCATTGGGCGGTCTTGGATTTTATGCATTCCCAAAATTGCCGCTTGTGGCAAGTTTAAAATTGGTGTTGAAATTAATGAACCAAAAACGCCGCCGTTGGTAATTGTAAAGTTACCACCTTGCATTTCGTCCATGGTTAATTTTCCGTCACGACCTTTAATCGCTAAAGCACGAATACCGTTCTCGATACCTGCCATGCTTAATTGATCAGCATCACGTAATACCGGTGTAACTAAACCACGAGGAGTAGATACAGCAATAGATACGTCGAAAAAGTTATGATAAACAATATCATCACCGTCAATTGACGCATTAACTGCAGGGTAGCGTTTAAGCGCTTCTGTGACTGCTTTTACGTAGAACGACATGAAACCTAAACGAGTGTCATGAGTTTTTTCGAATACGTCTTTGTATTGAGCACGAAGATCCATAATTGGCTTCATGTTAACTTCGTTAAACGTAGTTAACATCGCCGTAGAGTTTTTAGCTTCTAATAAACGTGTCGCTATTGTTTTACGCAAACGCGTCATAGGAACACGTTTTTGCGTACGCTCACCTAATGCTGCAGAAGCTTGTGCTGCTGGCGCAGGCGCCGCGGCTTTTGCAGGAGCTGCTTTTGGCTTATTGGCTGCAGCTTCTACGTCTTCTTTAGAAATACGACCTCCTTTGCCAGTACCTACAACATCATTTGCTGTAAGGCCCTTTTCTGTCATTAAGCGACGTACTGAAGGGCTAGCGAGTTCGTCAGAACTAATGGCTTCTTCGGCTGAAGCAGCCGGCGCTGCACTTGCTGTTGCACCAGCACTAAGCTCACCAATTTTTTGGTCGCCTAATACTGTATCGCCTTCTGCATGAATAATTTTACCAATTACGCCATCAGCTTGTGCAACAACTTCTAAAACTACTTTATCAGTTTCGATATCGACTAAGTTTTGGTCAACTGATACTGTGTCGCCTTCAGCAACATGCCATGTAGCAATAGTTGCATCAGCAACTGACTCAGGCAATACAGGTACAACGATATCAATAACTTTAACGTCGCCAGTAGGAGCTTTCGCAGCAGATTTACTTTCTTTAGCTGAGGCTTCTTTTTTAGCTTCAGGAGCAGCTGTTTCAGCTTCACCTTCAGATAAAATAGCAATTACTTGCTCACCAAGTACCGTAGCACCTTCAGCTTGTGATATATCTGTGATTACGCCATCTGATGTTGCAGGTACTTCAAGTACCACTTTATCAGTTTCAATATCAACTAATACTTGATCACGAGATACTTTATCACCTACTTGTACGTGCCAAGTCGCTATTGTTGCATCTGCAACTGATTCAGGTAAAACGGGAACCTTAATTTCGGTTGTCATTTATAATATTCCTTACACACTCTTAATTAATCTCTTTATAAAAAAGAGGGTCTATTCTACATTAAGCGCGTCATGAACTAGCGCCTGTTGCTCTTTAACATGAACTGACATATAACCTACAGCCGGTGCTGCCGAAGCATTACGTCCTGCATATGTCAAATTAGTACCTGCCGGTATAGCCGCTCTAAAATGATGCTGAGAACAATACCAAGCACCCTGGTTTTGCGGTTCTTCCTGACACCAAACGAATTGCTTAACATGCTGATATTTTGCAATTTCAGCTTTTAGCTCATCTTCTGGGAATGGATATAGTTGCTCAACACGAATGATAGCTACATTGGTTTGCTCATTCTTACGACGTTGATCAAGTAGTTCGTAGTAAACTTTACCACTACAAAATACTACGCGCTCAACTTTATCAGCATCTAATTCATCAACTTCACCAATAACATTATGGAATACACCCGTAGAAAGTTCTTCTAATGATGATACCGCCATTGGGTGACGCAACAATGATTTAGGTGACATAACAACCAGAGGACGACGCATAGGACGTACAACTTGACGACGAAGCATGTTAAATACTTGCGCAGGTGTTGATGGCACACAAACTTGCATGTTGTGGTCAGCACAAAGCTGTAAAAATCGTTCTAAGCGAGCAGATGAATGCTCAGGTCCTTGACCTTCATAACCATGTGGTAACAACATAGTTAAGCCGCATAAGCGACCCCACTTTTGTTCACCTGAACTAATGAACTGGTCAAAAACAACCTGTGCACAGTTAGCGAAATCACCAAATTGTGCTTCCCAAATAGTTAAACCACTTGGCTCTGCTGTTGTGTAGCCATATTCAAAAGCTAATACTGAAACTTCAGATAACACTGAGTCATGTACATCAAAAGGACCTTGCCCTTCACGAACATTTTGTAATGGCAAGTAACGACTTGCATCATCTTGACCATGTAATACAGCATGACGGTGGAAGAATGTACCACGACCTGAGTCTTGACCAGTAATGCGAACGCGTTTCCCAAGGTCAACAATAGAAGCGTAAGCTAAGTTTTCCGCCATACCCCAATCGAGTAATTTCTCGCCTGAAGCCATTTTCACACGATCATCGTAAATTTTCTTTACGCGATTGTGAACTTTATGTTCAGCTGGAATAGTAGAGATTTTCTCGGCAAGTTCTTTCAACTTTTCAAGTGAAATTTCTTTATCGTAATCGTCATTCCACTCGTGACCAAGATATGGAGACCAATCTACTGAATGCTCAGTCATCGGACGCCATTGTTCAACCGTACATTGACCTTCATCAAGCAACTTACGGTAATAAGCGGTTAATTCATCTGTCTTGGTTTTATCAAGCGAGCCTTCAGCATTTAACTTGTCAGCATAAAGTTGACGAGGCGTTGGGTGCTTTTTAACTTTTTTGTACATAAGTGGCTGTGTAGCACTAGGCTCATCAGCTTCGTTATGTCCGTGACGTCGGTAACAAACAAGATCAATCACTACGTCGCGTTTAAATTCGTTACGGTAATCTAATGCGATTTGAGTCGCTAAGATAACCGCTTCAGGATCATCACCGTTAACATGAAGAATTGGTGCAGAAACCATTTTTGCAACTTCAGTACAATATTCGCCGCTGCGTGTATCTTCTGAGTTTGACGTGGTAAAACCAACTTGGTTATTTACTACAATACGAATAGTGCCGCCTACTTTAAAAGCGCGCGCTTGTGACATATTGAAAGTTTCTTGCACTACACCTTGACCAGCAATTGCCGAGTCACCATGAATAGTAATAGGCAATACTAAATCGCCTTCATTACAGTCACGTCGGTCTAGTCGTGCTCTCACACTACCAATAACCACAGGGTTAACAATTTCTAAATGCGATGGGTTAAAGGCTAATGCTAAATGAACATTGCCACCCGGAGTAACGAAGTCTGACGAATAGCCTTGATGATATTTAACATCACCAGAAGATAAAATTTCGTCATGTTTGCCGCCAAACTCATCAAATAACTTAGATGGATTTTTACCCATCACGTTAACTAACACATTTAAACGACCACGGTGAGCCATACCAATAACAACTTCTTTAGCACCTTGCGTTCCGGCGCGAGTAATAAGTTGTTTCAACATTGGCACTAATGCATCACCACCTTCAAGAGAAAAACGTTTAGCACCTGGGAATTTAGCACCTAGGTATTTTTCAAGTCCATCAGCCGCAACTAAGTCTTTGAAAATTTCTTGTTTCTCTTCAGCAGTTAAAACAGCTTGTGACTGCACTGACTCTAAGCGTTGTTGTAACCAACGTTTTTCATCTGTACTGTTGATATGCATATATTCAGCACCAATAGAACCACAATAAGTAGTTTTAAGAGCTTTATATAAGTCTCCAAGTTTCATCGAGTCTTGGCCTATAGCCAATGAACCAATGTTAAACTCACGATCAAAATCGTTTTCTGATAGATCATGATGAGATAATTGCAAATCACGTACTTTGTCACGTTGCCATAACCCTAAAGGGTCTAGGTTAGCATTTTGATGTCCGCGAAAACGAAAAGCATTAATAAGCTGTAAAACTTTAACTTGCTTAGCGTCACTGCCACCCGAAACAACTACAGTCTTTTGTGTTTGCTGGGCTAGGTCTTTAAATTCATTGCGGATTTCAGAATGCCGATATTCAACGTCAGCACCTTCAATTTTAGGAAGTTGTTGGAATATAGCTCGCCATTCTGCTGTAACAGATTGTGAGTTATCCAGATAAGATTCGTATAATTCTTCAATATAAGCAGCGTTTGCACCACTTAAATGGGAAGACTCTATCCAAGCCTTCATAGCACCTTCGGGCATTGCCTGTTCCTTTATGGGATAAAAGCAATCAAAAGATATGGCTAAAATAAATTATCCGAGCACACAATACTGCGTACTCGGACGTTTAAATTAAACCGCTCTGGTAAGCAACATTGACTTTATATGGCCAATGGCTTTTGTTGGGTTTAATCCTTTCGGACAAACATCAACACAGTTCATGATACCATGACAACGGAATACGCTGTAGGCATCTTGTAAATCATCTAAACGTTCTTCGGTTGCAGTATCACGGCTATCGATAAGGAAACGATAAGCATGTAATAAACCTGCTGGCCCAATAAATTTATCAGGATTCCACCAAAAAGAAGGACAAGATGTTGAACAACAAGCACATAGTATACATTCGTATAAACCATCTAGTTTTTCACGTTCTTCGATAGTTTGTAAATGCTCACGTGCAGGTTGCTCTTTACCGTCATTAATCAGGTAAGGTCTGATTTTTTCATATTGATTGTAGAACTGTGTCATATCAATAATCAAATCACGTACTACTGGCAAGCCTGGTAATGGACGTAACACAATTTTATTTGCTGGAACAGCAGATAAAGGCGTAATACAAGCCAAACCGTTTTTACCATTCATGTTCAACCCGTCAGAGCCACAAACACCTTCACGACATGAACGACGGAAAGATAATGTAGGATCTTCTTCTTTCAACATAATTAATGCATCTAGCACCATCATGTCTGAACCATCAGGTATTTCTAGTTCATAGTCCTTCATGTAAGGCGCATTGTCTACATCAGGGTTATAACGGTAAATTGAAAATATCTGTTTCATCAAATTATTCCTTAGTAAACACGAGCTTTAGGTGGGAAAGCTTCACGATGAACTGGTACCATGTTTACATCGCGCTTAGACATATCTTGTGTCTCAGGAGTGTAAATTGAATGACATAACCAATTTTCATCATCTCTATCCTGGAAATCTTCACGTGCATGTGCACCACGAGATTCCGTTCTAAAGTTCGCCGCTTTAGCTGTACTAAAGGCCGTTTCCATTAAGTTGTCTAGCTCTAAACATTCAATACGTTGAGTATTAAAATCTGAAGACTTATCACTTAAATGAGCCGTTTGTAAACGTTCGCGAATTTCTGTTAGCTCTTTCATACCCTGAGCCATCGCTTCGCCTTCACGGAAAACAGAGAAATTAAACTGCATACATTTCTGAAGATCTTTACGAATTTGAACAGGATCTTCACCTGATGTAGATGCTTCCCAACGATTAGTACGTGCTAATGAAGCTTCTAAATCAGACTCTGAGGCTTCTTTACCAAACTCTGTATCATTTAAGTAGGTACCTAAGAAGTTACCAGCGGCACGACCAAATACAACTAAATCAAGTAATGAGTTGCCACCTAAACGGTTTGCACCATGTACTGATACACAAGCTATTTCACCAACAGCGAATAAGCCTTCAACAATACTTTCTTTACCCGTAGCTGGGTCGAAATGAATTGCTTGGCCATTTACATTACAAGGAACACCACCCATTTGGTAATGACATGTAGGAATAACTGGAATAGGCTCATCAGCAGGATCAACGTGTGCAAATGTTTTAGATAATTCACATACACCTGGTAAGCGTTTGTATAACGTTTCACGGCCTAAATGATCAAGCTTAAGTTTAATATGTGGACCATACGTTGGATGATCACAACCACGACCTTCACGTATTTCAGTCATCATAGAGCGAGCTACAACATCACGACCCGCTAAATCTTTAGCGTTAGGTGCGTAACGTTCCATGAAACGTTCGCCATCTTTGTTAAGAAGATAACCACCTTCACCACGACAACCTTCAGTTACTAATGTACCAGCACCGGCTATACCTGTAGGGTGGAACTGCCACATTTCCATGTCTTGCATTTGAATGCCAGCACGAAGCGACATACCAACACCATCACCCGTGTTAATGTGAGCATTAGTTGTTGAAGCGAAGATACGACCAGCGCCACCGGTAGCAAGTACCGTTGCACGAGCTTTAAAGTAAACGACTTCACCAGTTTCAATACAAATTGCTGTACAACCTACAACGCCACCGTCACTGTTTTTAACTAAATCTAGTGCATACCATTCTGAGTAAACGTTCGTTTTATTTTTAACGTTTTGTTGGTATAAACAATGTAATAACGCATGACCTGTACGGTCAGCTGCAGCTGCGGTGCGAGCGGCTTGCTCACCACCAAAATTTTTAGATTGGCCGCCGAATGGACGTTGGTATATTTTACCTTCTTCCGTACGAGAGAAAGGTAAACCCATATTCTCAAGTTCGATAATTGATTCTGGGCCGGTTTTACACATGTATTCAATAGCGTCTTGGTCACCGATATAATCAGAGCCTTTTACGGTATCGTACATGTGTTGTTCCCAGTGATCTTCATGGGCATTACCCAAGGCAACAGTAATACCGCCCTGTGCTGATACCGTATGAGAACGAGTAGGAAAAACTTTTGAAATCAGAGCACAAGATTTGCCTGATTCAGAGATTGCTAGGGCAGCGCGCATACCTGCACCACCAGCGCCAATAACAATGGCGTCGAATTCACGAATTGGAACGCTCACTTACACACCCCACACAGTTAATAAGCCTGCTGCAAAGTATACAAGCAACAAAACAGAAAAGAAAAATTGTAAACCACCGCGTAGAAGCGCAGGTTTAATGTAATCAGAAAGTACTTGCCATACACCAATCCAAGCGTGAACTAACAACGCAACAATCGCTAAAATGGTAAATATTTTAGTGCAGATGCTACCAAAGAATGCTTGCCATACTTCAAATGTTACATCCGCAGTTGTAACGAAAAAGCCAACAAGATAAAAGGTATACAGTGCTAATATAATCGCACTAGCACGAAGAAGAATGAAATCATGTACGCCACTACGGCCTACTGTTGCTGCGTTATTTACCATAATCGAACTCCTACTACTACAGTAAGCACCAACCAAAGTGCAATGATAAGTTTAGCCGTAGCATTGCCTGACGCTAGCTCTTCAAAATGACCTAAATCCATAAGTAAATGACGAATACCGCCAAGTAAATGATAGATAAGAGCAGAAAGCGTACCAAGCATAATTATTTTGAAGAATAAGCCACTAAGTAATGATTCTACTTGAGCAAAACCTTCAGCAGAAGATAGAGATAAAGAAAGCGTCCACAATAAAATACCGATAGCAAATACCATGATTACACCTGATACTCGGTGCAATATTGAAGCATTAGCTGCTGCATGCATTTTAATTGTTGACAAATCTAGGTTTACAGGACGTTGTTTTTTCACGATTGTTGCCTAAGGAGC
>NZ_BAAJLU010000038.1:0-11429 GCF_057550865.1 Colwellia sp. NW0002-52-1
GATGTTCACCTGGCTATAGCATTTACTTTATTACCTAAGCTTTTGGTTCACTTGAGTATCAAGCACTCATTATCCAGAGTTCAGGTTAACTAAGTATTAAAACTGTTTTAAATACCGCAATGATAGCTGTATTTATTATGACTATTGTCTTAACATAAGGCCCATTGAAGACGCTTAAACGACGTTATTTCCCCCAAGAAAACAGTAATATTATGACCGACCTAACACGCGATAAAACTTTAGCATTAGTGCTCGAAATATTTGGCTGTAAGCTTGAAGATTGCCAAGTATCTCATTTAGGTAACGGGCTTATTAATAACACTTATTTAGTGCAAGCTCCTGAACAAGAATTTGTTTTACAGTGTTTGAATCAGCAGGTGTTTACAAAGCCACAGCAAGTCACTAATAATGCCGATTTAATCAGTGCACACTTGCAAGTTAAGCGTGAAAATAATGGTTATCCTTTAACGCCAGTATTTCAACTTAAGTGTTTAAACAAACAAAACCATGTCAAAGTAGCAGAACAGTATTGGCGGGCTCTGCAATACATACCTCAAAGCTTTACTTTAGAGGTAATAACGAGCCTTGAACAAGCCAAATCAGTGGCCCAAGCCTTTGCACAATTTACTTCAGCATTAAGTGACTTTGACAGCAAAAAACTAGCGGAAATTATTCCAAATTTTCATGATCTAACCAGCCGAATTAGCCAGTTAGAACAAGCGATAAAATCTACATCTGCGCCATTGTTAATATCTGCTAAAGCTGAGATTGAGTTTATTCAATCTCAAAGTGCATTTATTGAAGAAATCATCAAAGCCACTGAAACCTTGCCTTTACACGTTACTCATAACGACACCAAAATTAATAATTTATTATTTAGTCAAATAACCAAAAAACCTATTGCGGTGATTGATTTAGACACCTGTATGCCTGGCTATTTAATGCATGACTTTGGTGACATGGTGCGTACTTGCTGCGTATCAATCGCAGAAGATAGTACTGAATTAGATAACATGGTGATAGATTTTGACATGCTCAAAGTATTAACCCAAGGTTACCTTAACGGTTTTAATGGTGTGTTAAGCACAGCAGAACAAAACAGTTTATTATTGGGCATAAAATTAATGCCTTTTATGCTCAGTATTCGGTTTTTAACTGATTTTTTAACTGGCGATACGTACTTTAAAACCCATTACGCGAAACACAATGTAGACCGAGCAAAAAACCAACTACATTTGTACAGACTATTTTGTCAGCATGACGCTCTGATAACTGAAATAGTATTGCAAGACAGCGTTGTAATTTAAAAATTATTCAGGTGCTTTCGACGGCAAGGCTAGCGTTAGTTGCTTACTGAGAACAACCTCAATAAAACCAACCCCTTGTTATTTTAAAATATTTCGTTAAAGTGTGGCTTAAAAAAACTAACGAACAATCAACATCGTTAATAAAAATAATAAAAATCCGTGGTGTGTAGTAAATGAGTCGTAGCAGTAAAGGTTTCACTTTAATTGAATTAGTTGTTGTTATTGTAATAATTGGCATATTAGCAGCCACCGTATTACCCAAATTCATCAGTTTATCAAAAGAAGCTAAAATATCGGTATTAACTCAATTTAGTGTTAGCGTACAAGCAGCTAATCGTTTGATATTCATTAAGTCTAAATTGCCAAGCTATGTTACATTTCCTGTAAGTGGACGACCTGACTTAGTCGATATTGATATGGACAATAACGGCTCGATTGACCTTAATGGTGTTGATTTAAGGCTATTACACTCTTATATCGATAATCATGAAGTTTATAAACAAATTCAAGTGTCTGAACAGTTTGAACTCTCAGGTAGAAAAATCTTTGAAGAGCAAGGCGCTAATTTTGTTTTTGTAGGCTATGACAGCAATGAAAATAATCAAGTAAGCGATGATAATTGCTACTTTAGATATACCCAAGCCGCATCAGAAGATATAGGCCCGAAATACGATATTATTTCTACTGGATGTTAATTTAGTTAAAGGAAAACACTTACAATTGTGTTTATTCCTTAACTACCACCTCATTAATTAATAGAAAGAGTATTTATAAGGTCTATAAAATACTCATAAGTGTAAATTCTGCAAGCACTAAAGCGGCAACCTAATTCGCCTTAAGATTAATAATGCTAACTGTTGACAAGCCATAGTAATGGGGTCAGAATTGCCGCTCAAAATTGCTTAGGTGCTCGATATTTATACGTTAACAACGTTAAAAATAAAGAGATAATCGGGAAGTTAGTGACATGCTTTAATGCATAATTCTAACGCTGCCCCCGCAACGGTAATACTTTGTTTTACAAAGTTAAGCCCGGAGACCGGCCTAAACAACATAGAATTATTTGCAGTGCGGTGGGCGCTTCGGAAATATATCGACATTAGCAAGAGTTTTGCTAAATTGTCTGTTGCCTTCCGTACGCCCCTCAAAAACTTTTGAGGTGTTCATGTTCTCTCGTTTACGATATTTATTTATAACTACCTTTGTGGCATCACCGGTTTTTGCACAAGTAGAAACACCTTTAAATCAAGATCTTGAAGTTATTGAAGTGGTGAACGAACAGAGTTTCAATTCTCCTAATTATCAGGTTTTACAACGAGAAAGTTTCGTTCATACATCGCAAACGCTGGCCGATATTTTACAAAAAGTTAATGGCATTCAAATTCGTCAAATAAGTGGCATTGGCAATCCTGTATCTGTCTCTATTCGTGGCTCAAGCAGCAAGCAAATTCAACTCTATATCGATGGCCAATTAATTAATGACAGTCAATTTGGTGGTTTCGATTTAAACCAAATACCAACCGAGCAAATTCAAAGCATTGAAATTAGTAAAAACCAAGCTATTGGCACCGGCGCAACCCCCATTGGTGGCGTTATTCGCATTAACACCTATAGCCCAACTCAAGACACGGCTAAATTAACCCTTGCCACTGGTTCATTTGGTTATAGCGAAGCTAACCTATTATTTAATAAAGTATTTAAGACTCAAAGCCTTTCATTTGGTGGCCATTATATAAATAGTGATAATGACTACGATTTTCTGGTACCTCAAAGCTTTGAAGACAGCACAAAATCAGCAGAGCAGGCATTAAGAAATAATGAGTTCACTAAAAAAACATTTTTCATTAATGACATTATTCAGCTAGGCCAGCATCAAATTAGGTTGAATGTACAATATAATGAGCAAGACAAGTCACTGCCTAACTACCGTAATAATTCTCCAGAAAACAGTTCAGAATTAAGCTCAGACAGCACTCGCTACAGTTATCAGCATCATTGGTTAAGCAGCTTATCTTTGTTAGATTCGATCGAATTAGAAGCTTATGCTGAAGACAAAAACGAGCGTTATATTTCAAGCCCTGACTCTGTTATGTTCGATATCAGTGATTACGAAACTAAAAAATACCATGTTGGATTAAAACCTTTAATGACTTGGCAAGATTTTAACTTCACGCCCTTTATCAGTTTTAATAAACAAGACTTTACATCTATCAGCCAACATAATGGCCAGCCAACTCAATGCAATGGTATTGGCTCATGTGATATTTCAGCAGAGCAACAACAAACCAACATAGGCTCTCGCTTAGAATGGCAACCTACTTCATTACCATTAGAAGCCTATATTTTGATCAGTAATTTACATGAGAAAAACGTAAACTCTGCACTTAATCAACCAGAGGCCGAGAAGCTGAGAAATGATGAAAATTATTTAACCACCGAATTAGGTTTAAGCGTTAAACAAGAGCGTTTTAAAATTACCGCTAATGTTAGTGACGGAGTACGAACGCCAACCCTATACGAGCTTTTTGGTGATCGTGGCTCTTTCAAAGGCAATGATGATTTATTACCTGAAGAAGCGGTTACGTTCTCACTTGGTGGGCAATATCAGCATAAAGCCTTATCTATATCCTCTTCCATTTATCATCAAACATTAGAAAACTCTATTGTTGCCATTTTTAACTCAAGTAATGTTGGCAGTTATAGAAATGTTAGCGATGCCGATTTAATGGGCTTTGAAGCACAACTGAATTATCAATTATTTACTCCGTTGTCTTTATCTTTTCAAGTGAACTTGATTGACAGTGAAATGCAATCTGAATTTGTCGCATTTGATCAGAATAAGTTACCGGGCATTTACCATCAGCAATACAGTGCCTCACTAAAATATCAAGTCAATAAAGCATGGCAGTTATCATTTAAAACTAGCCTAGACAAAGACTTGTACTTCAACCTTATTAACAGATTTCAAAATGACAACAGTAACTTGGGCAATGGCAATCCAGCCGACCGCACAGTGTCTGACCTATTGGTTTATTGGAAAGAAGGTAAACATCGCGTGACTTTCAGTGCCAACAACTTATTCAATGATAAATATCAAGATCTTGCTAACAGAGCATCACAAGGTCGAAGTTTCCAAATTAAATACACAATCGAGGGATTATAAATGTTAACAACTTTTAAAAGACAAATGTTGCCACTAAGTTTAGCCATAGGTACAACAATACTTGCTGGCTGTGGTGGCGGTTCAGGTAGCAATAATGCGCCACTTGTAACAGGTGATACTAGCCCTGTTGTTGAAGAAAACACAACGTTGGTGAGCAGTTATAATGCTACTGATGGCGATGGTGATGCTATTACATTATCGCTAGGTGGTAGCTCAAGTGCTTTATTTACCATTACACAAGCAGGTGAACTTAGCTTTGTATCAGCTCCAGATTTCGAAAATGGCGATGTTGGCCCTTTTTCTGTAACCGTTATTGCTACAGATGACAGCAGTAAAAACCTGACCGGTGAATTGAGTATTCAAGTAACCGTAGGTGATGTTAAAGACACTCCTTCGTTTGCCGTAGTACAAACAGTTGCACCTGATTATTCAGGCTCAGAAGTTGTTACATTAGATCCTGAAACTGAAATAGTAACTAAAGGTTACTATATTAAAGATGGCTCAGATTACACTGTTCGTAGTTACAACAAAGACGTTTTTCATATCGGTCGATTCTTCATTGACACAATAGCAAAATACAATGCCGATGCACTTGATACTGAAGTTTGGAGCTATACTACGCAAGATACTGGCGACTCTACTTCACGTAACCCATACGATATTGTTTCGCTAAGCGACACTAAAGCTTACATTTTACGCTATGGCTCAAGTAAAGTATGGATTGTAAACCCACAAGCAACAACCGCTGACAACTTTAAAATTGGCGAATTAGATCTTGATTCTTATATTGCAGAAGACAACAGTAACGGTACGCCAAACCCTTCAGCCGGCACAATTGTTGATGGTAAACTCTTTATTACCTTACAACGTTTGAACGACGCTTATTCGCCAAATACCGCTTACATTGCTGTTTTTGACACTGAAACTGATCTAGAAATAGAAACTAACGCTAATGCTGATGACACTGTTATGGGTATTCCTTTAGTTGGCTTAAATCCACTAAATGGCAGTATTGTTAATAAAGATGGTGTTGTTTATGTTACTACACGTAATTCATACAGCGATACTGACTTAACGTTAAGCCGAGTTGAAGCAATAACGGCAAGTGATTACAGCTTACGTACCGTGTTAACGGCTGATGATATTGCTGAGAACACTAGCGCATTTATTGGCTCAAGTGCCATCGTTTCAGCAACAAAAGGTTACTTAGTTGCTGAAGAAACATTTTTCTCGCCATACCGCGTACTTTCTACGGTTTATAGCTTTAACCCTACTACAGGTGTTATTGCTGATGCTGCAATAGCTGAAACAGGTGAAGAGCAAATTAGCCATATTAGCTTAGATGCTGCGAACTTTCTTTGGATCAGTGTTAGCAACCCAACTAATCCAGGTGTTGACGTTGTAAATACTGAAACAGACGTAAAAGAGCTACCTAGATTTGCAACTGAATTAAACCCAACGGCAATTGCGTTTATCGAATAACAAATACGATTTACAATAACTTTGCCAATAAAAAACCGCTTTTTAGCGGTTTTTTTATCTCTAATTTATCAGTTCATTTCAAGGCACGGTTTGGCGCTAGGCAATGTAATTAAGTGGTTTTCCCTTGAGCAATAATCCGTTTAATTTCAGCCATATTAAGGTGTTCATTACAAACCTTTGCTAAGCGCTCTAGTTGTATTTCTCTATGCTGAGCAATATCAATAATGGGTGCTTTAAAGTCTTTAATACCCAACCAATTAAGCACTAACTTTGTAGGCTCTGGACAATCGAAAAAACCATGTAGATAGGTCGCAATTATTTGCCCGTCATTTGAAATACAGCCATCGGCAATAGTATGCTGTTCCTTATCGTTTGATTGAGCTTGAATCTTAAGTAATGACTTACTTAACGCAGGGCCACTTGAAACACCACAATGTATTTCGTACCCCGTTAACTGACAGGCTTCATTATTAAGCCTCATGGTTGCACACACTTGGCTTAAGGTCTTCTTTGCCGTGAGCTTAGTTGTAAAGTCTAACAAACCTAAACCCGATACTTGCTCAACATGAGATTCTATATGCTCTGGGTCAAATATTTTCTTACCCAACATTTGATAACCACCGCAAATACCCATAACTTTTCCGCCATAGCGTAAGTGTTGATCAATTTCTTGCTGCCAGCCTTGTTGCTTTAAAAATGTTAAGTCAGAGGTAACATTTTTACTACCAGGTAAAATAATGAGATCAGCGCCTTGTAACGACTCCCCCATTTTTATGTATTGTAAATTAATATTGGGCTGTAAGCGCAAAGGATCAAAGTCGGTATGATTGCTCATATGCGGTAACAAAGGTACAAAAATATTTACTTGCGCTTGTGTCACTTTATTATCAAGTGCTACGGCATCTTCAGCGTCTAACGCTAGGTCATGCAAGTAAGGTAAAACACCTAATACCGGCTTACCCGTGCGCTCTTCTAACCAATCTAATCCAGACTCAAGCAGTTTTATATCGCCGCGAAAACGGTTAATAACAAAGCCTTTTACACGTGCTTGCTCTGACTTTGACAATAACGCTAGCGTTCCCACCAAATGTGCGAAAACACCGCCACGATCAATATCAGCGACTAAAATAACCGGGCAATCAACCGCTTCGGCATAGCCCATATTGGCTATATCGTTAGCTCGAAGATTAATTTCAGCAGGACTACCGGCGCCTTCTACAATCAGTACCTCGTGTTCAAGCGCTAACCTGTGATGAGACGTTAGCACAGCTTGCATCGCTACTTTTTTGTAGTCGTGATATTTACCAGCTTCCATATTAGAAAGCGCTTTACCGTGCACAATAACTTGCGCGCCAGTATCACTATTGGGCTTTAATAAAATAGGGTTAAAATCAATGCGCGCTTCAACTTTTGCCGCTATGGCTTGTAAAGCTTGTGCACGACCAATTTCACCACCGTCTTTAGTCACCGCACTATTTAGTGCCATATTCTGCGGCTTAAATGGCGCGACATTAGCACCTGCGTTCACTAATACTCGGCAAAGCCCTGCAACTAAAGTGCTTTTACCTGCATCCGACGTAGTACCTTGTACCATTAATGTTTTCAAAGTGCTGCCTTATGGCTAATATTGTTAGAAGACTTTAATGTTAAAGGCAAACCTGCCATAACAAATTCGACTTGATCAGCAACTTTAGCAATCGCTTGATGCAACCACCCTGCCTGGTCTACAAACTGGCGCGACAATTCCCCCATTGGCACAATGCCGTGCCCCACTTCATTACTGACTAAAATAATTTCAATCGCGAATGCCTGGCGGTTTTCCCCCTCAAAACTTAAACCTTGAAGGCTATTTAATAAACTAAGAAATTGCTGTTTTTCTTGCTGCCAGTAATCAATATTACCACTGTCTTGGCTTGCTTTATTATTGCTATTAGGACTTGAATTCGACTGACATAAACTGTTACTTAGCCACAAAGTTAAGCAATCAACTAAAATACAAACACCTGATGATTTATTTAATGAAGCTTCAAAGATAATCGATTCAATAGTCGCACTTAATTGCAAAGGAGCTTCTATTAATCGCCAATGCGCTGGACGCTCTGCTTGATGCTGCGCAATTCTTTGCGCCATTTCAGCATCTAGCGCTTGTGCGGTCGCAATATAAGTTACTGGCAGCGTTGACGACAGCGCATATTGCTCGGCTAATGCGCTTTTACCTGAACGTGCGCCGCCTAGAATTAACTGAATTTTATGTTTCACCATTTCAGTCATACGCCCGCCGATGTCAGGGTAAGTAGTGAGATATAAATAACCACTTCTGAAAACTGTTGCGCAGCGCCTAAACAGTCGCCGCTATAACCACCTAACTGTCGCATAAACCAGCGTTTTAAACACCATCGCGTTAATAACAAAATAACCACTAACGGCCAAATAACACTAAAAGACAAAGTTATAAACAGGATCACTATGCCAGTAGCGAGTAACGTTAAATAACTATTGTTTGATAATGCTTGTGCTAAAGGCTTTACTTTTGAAGTGGCATCTTCAGTTACATAAGGCATATCGGCAATTAAGCTGGTCGCAAGCACTCGGCTTAAACAATGTCCTAACACTAAAATAGACAACACGCTCAACCCATCGTTTATCAAGTTAACATGCGCCATATTTTGCTGAATTAACGCCAACAGCGCTTGATATTTAATCATTAAAATAAAAAACAATGCTGCTGCGCCATAAGTGCCTAAGCGACTATCTTTCATAATATTAAGTTTATTTTCAACGGTCCAGCCACCGCCAAAACCATCCCAAACATCGGCCCAGCCATCTTCATGAAAGGCTCCGGTTAAAAGCACACTGGTTGCCATGGCAATTAACAAAGCTAACTCAATAGGGAGATACAAAACACTGAGATAAAAACTTAGCGCTGAGCCTATTCCTATTAGTACGCCGACTAAAGCAAAATAACGACTTGCTTCATTTAACATATTCGCGGTTACATCAACCTTCATGTTAACTGGAATTCGAGTGAAAAAACTGACAGCCAATAAGAATAACTGCCATTGCTGCGCAAGCAAGTCTCGCTTGGTTGTTTTTAATGGTACATGCTCTGACTCAGGTAACATCAGTAACCTCTGCATCAACAAAGCTTGCCATATCATTATAAAAAGCCACTGCGGCTTGAATTAAAGGTAATGCTAAAGCTGCTCCCGTACCTTCGCCCAACCGTAACCCTAAATTTAGTAGCGGTTTCACTTGTAACCATTGCAGCATTTTTTCGTGGCCTTGCTCACCTGAACAGTGGGCGAACACCATGTAGTCTTTTACCTTGGCATTATATTTAATTGCTAACATTGCCGCCGCTGTGCAAATAAAACCATCAACCACAATTAACATTTTATTTTCTGCCGCGGCTAACATTGCAGCGGTAATTTGCACCACTTCAAAACCGCCTAAACAGCGCAAAATAGCTTCAGCATTAATGAGTTTATCTTGATGAAGCGCAAGCGCTTGTTCAACCACTTGTTGTTTCTTCAGTACTATTTCATCAGAAACACCGGTACCACGCCCGACAGCTTCACTGGCAGGAATAGCCATAATTGCCGCCATTATCGCGGAAGCAATCGTGGTATTACCAATGCCCATTTCACCAAAAGCAACAACATTACTTCCTGTTTTTTGAAGTGTTGTTATGTGTTTTTTAGCAAATACAAAACCTTGATCAACTTGCGTTTGAGTCATCGCCTCTTGCTGATTAATCGCCTGGGTGATATTGCCTAAGCGTTGTTCTATAACTGCTGTAGATGAAATCGGCTGTAAAATGCCTGCATCAACAATACTAAGCTGCCAACCTAGTTGTTGACTAAATACATTAATGGCTGCGCCACCTCGGGAAAAATTTGCCATCATTTGGCTTGTAACTTCACTTGGTGCTATAGATACACCTTCGCTCGCAACACCATGATCGCCTGCAAAAACAGTTAAGTGCGGAACGTTAATTTTGAGCTTACATGCCATGCTTTTACTAGGGTCAAAGGCAGCGGCTGTTAACTGAATATTAGCTATTTGCTTAGCTAAAAGTTCTAGATCGCCTAATGCGCCTAGCGGCTTAGTTTTACCGTCAATTATGGCTTGAATTTTATTTGAGTGTTCGTAATTAACCGCTTGAATATTAAACATTTTCAACACCTAACAATGGCCAAGCCTATAAAGTATATAGGCTGACAAGTTATGAATAACGTTGATGAGTTTAGAGGCTTAAGGGAGAGATATCTCACCATTGATGGCATAGCCATCAATGTAAAAATAAAATTCCAATGCTCGAGTAACCCGCTCGACGTGGTAATTAATATCTATATTTCCCCTGGTATCCTGACTTTTAGCACTCATCCTACTTTAGTCAATAACGTTATGGCTTAGAGATAAATATATGCGCTACTTACAGTTGCGGGCACAGTTGTGGGTTTTCACCACATTCCCAGTTTTACCTTCAATCATGAATGTAAAATTGAATATGACATTATTTAATTAATCTCGCGATTATCAACAGCGAGGGGAAAATAGCAAGTTTTTTAAACTCAGTGAAACCGTAAACGTTTGCAATATTGCGCTAACAGAAAAACTAAATCATGACTAAAGCATTAGCTTCGACCAAGCTTTTCCGCTTTCATCAACAGTAACTTGCAGATGAATAAGTGCACCATAAGGTACGTCGATATTGGCCATATGGTTAACACCCGGAATAGGTAAACCAAGTACTTTAGCTAAAATATAGCGAATAACCCCGCCATGGCTAACGACTAAAGTATTTTTTGTTCGATATGGTTGCTGATCTTTTTGATCGGACTGCTCAAATTGCGCTAATAAATCCGCCCAGAAGCGATCAATACGTTCGGTAAAGCTTGTCATAGTCTCACCATTTGGCGGCTGACATTGCCAAGGGTTTTGCCAAAAATCACCTAAAGTTAGTGCTTTCTCTGCATTGCTTATTGCAGTTTGAGGTTGCCAAAGTGTTTGATAGCTTTGCCCGTCCCAAGCACCAAAGTCCATTTCTTGCAAATCAGGCGTCACCTTTAATGAAATATCAATTTGCTGACAATAGCTTTCTGCAAACGCTCGACAACGAATAAGAGGTGAGCTGTAGCACTGTGAAATATCTACTAAGCCTTTTGTCGCTTCAACAAGTTGTTGCTTGCCATTATGTGATAAAGCAATATCTGAGCGCCCACATAAAATTCCACTCTCAACAAGCTCACCATGACGTAACAAATAAACATTAAACACTAACAAGCTAATTTCCATGATTTTTTAGCAATAATTGCATACAGTCTAGCAAATAAACTTGCTGTATTAACAACGAAACAACTTTACTTAACCTGAACTCTGGATAATGAGTGCTTGATACTCAAGTGAATCAAAAGCTTAGTGGATAAAGTAAATGCTCTAGCCAGGTGAACATCACGAATAGACATCATCAATGC
>NZ_BAAJLU010000039.1:0-11232 GCF_057550865.1 Colwellia sp. NW0002-52-1
CTCATTAAAACAACCTCTTCGACTTGTCCCGAAGAAGTGGAGCGCATTTTAGAGATTTTTTATCTCACGTCAACCGCTAATTGTAATTAAATTGCATAAATGTGTTTGTTTGCTTTTTAATTGAACGATCCGTTGGATATTCGAACTTAAATGACAAATTTATGTGCTTGCTGCAGCTGTTTAATACGCATTACACCTTCAACTTTCTCAGAAGGTGATTCATCAGTATAGCGGCTATCGACTAAAATTCTAGTTTCAATGCCTGAATTTTTCGCTGCCTGCATGTCTGATATCTTATCGCCGATAAAAATACTGTCTTTTAAGTCAATTGAAAAGTCTTGTTGTGCTTGCAAGATCATACCTGGCTCAGGTTTACGGCAATCGCATGACATTACAAACTGATTTACACCCTTAGTTGGATGATGAGGACAAAAATATACTTTGGTTATCGTTATTGCTTGCTTTGCAAATTCGTTAACCATCCAGTTCGATAACGATTCAAAAGTTGCTACGTCGTAATAACCTCGAGCAATACCTGCCTGATTGGTGATAACAAATATTTGATAGCCCTTTTTTATGGCAAGTTGGCATAATTCGAAAATACCTTCTACAAACTCAAAATCTTCTGGTTTGTGAACATAACCGTGGTCAACGTTAATAATGCCATCTCTATCGAGAAAAAGTGCTTTATTCTTCATAACTTTCTTTTACTTAACTTATGTAAATGCGGGATATAATAACAAATAGCTTTATAGTTACTATTAATCTTGTTTTTTATAACTAACTAACTAACTAACTAACTAACTAACTAACTAACTAACTAACTAACTAACTAACTAACTAACTAACTAACCGTCATTGCTTAAACAAGATACCGATTAGTTAGTTACTTTATTTTACGAATATAATAAGGGTAGATCACAGAATAAATTTCTGCTCTACATAGATAGACCACCATCAATTTCGACAACGCGGCCAGTAAAGAATTCGTTTTCTATAATATAGTTAACCGTGTGTGCTATTTCTTCTGCCTCGCCTAAACGACCAACAGGCTTCATACTTTCTAGGCGTTGACGCATTTCAGGTTTCATTGCGTCTGTCATCGCGGTGCGAATTACACCAGGGGCAATAGCACCAACACGAATACCGTGACGACCAAGCTCTCTCGCCCAAGTTACCGTCATCGCTACTACACCGGCCTTTGAAGCTGCGTAGTTTGTTTGTCCCATGTTACCGCCACGGGCAATTGATGACATATTAATGATGACACCTTTACGCTTACCTTCAATCATGTGAACAGCAGCTTCTCGGCCACATAGAAATACACCAGTAAGGTTTACATCAATTACTGATTGAAATTGATCTAGTGACATTTTCTTACTCACTACGCCATCTTTAGCTTTAACAAACATACCATCGCGCAAGATGCCTGCATTATTGATTAAACCATCGATGCCAGAGAAGTCCTGGTTTATTTTTATGAATATTGCTTCTACTTCACTTTCATTGGTTACGTTTGCTAAATAATACTTTGCTTGTGACCCAGCTTCTTCAACTAACTTAACGGTAGCTTGTAATTGCTCTTCATTTAAATCTATTAAGGCTAATTTAGCACCTGACTTTGCCAAATTTAAAGCAATAGCTCGACCTAAGCCTTGTCCGCCACCGGTAACTACAATAGTTTTGTCTTTTAAGTTCATGTTTAATCCTTTCTTTATCTTATTTTTTTATATATCGACTTAAATCAACATGTATATTTAATGAGTTTAAGCCGATACATGAGATTTATTAATTCAGTTTTTCTACTGGTGTAAAAAACCACGCGAGTCCTTCTGCTGGAATATCATTGATATTCTCATATTGCCAGCTAGGGCTTTTATCTTTATCTACTAGAAGTGCACGAACCCCTTCGCTAAATTCAGGGTACTGGCAACAACGTAAGCTTAAGTTAAGCTCTGAGGCAAAACATTGTTCTAACGTAAAGTCTTTACTTAACAATAATTGCTGATAAATGATCAGCGCCGAAAGTGGGCTACCTTTTTTAAGCTTTGCTTGTGCTCTTTGTAGCCAATCACTTTCTGTATCTAGTGCTAATATCGCTTGATAAATATCTGCGCCATTATCAAAGTTGGTTAATTGCTTAATAATCGCCTGATGCTCTACTACATTCGAGGTCATTGACGCAAAAGCTTGTTCACTTTGTTGCACAAATTTATTCAAGGCTTTATCTAGCAACTCATAGTTTTCGTTATTAGTTTGCCATTGCACATTACTCAAGCTTGATATTACATCACTTTTTACACTACTTTTAATCGCAACATTAGCTAAACCAATATTCAACGCATCTACGGCATTAAATATTGCGCCTGTCATCCCTAAAAATAGCCCGGTATTATTTGATACTTTATTTAGAAACCAACTTGCGCCGACATCGGGATATAAGCCGATAGTAACTTCAGGCATAGCTAACAAGGTTTTTTCGGTAACCACTTTATGGCTTGCGCCAGCAAATAAACCTATGCCACCGCCCATAATATAACCGTCGCCCCAAACTAATATAGGTTTAGTAAATTCATGGATAAGTTGGTCTACTTGATATTCCAGAGCAAAAAAGTCATAGCCGAAAGAGTTGATAATAGTTTGATCGTTAATTATCGTTTTTGCTATTTCTTGCACTGTACTTGATTGACTGTCAGTACTATTTTCTCTTTCAGTTTTAAGAGCATGATACAAGCTAACTACATCACCGCCAGCACAAAAGGCTTTGTCTCCTGCCCCTTGTAAGATCACCATGGCGATTTCGTCGTTGCTTTGCCATTCAAGTAACTGTTTATGCAATAACTCAAACATACTCATGTTTAAAGCATTAAGCGACTGCGGCGCATTAAGCTCTGCTAATGCAATGCGTTTATTAGTTTTTGTCTCTATTTCGCTAAATATTACTGATGACATATTAATCCTCTGTGCATATTCATATGTTTAAGTCGTTAATTAATCGCAGTTAATCAAGGCTTGAATCAATTTCTACAACCGTACGCCCAGTAACACTTCCTTCTACATAAGCGTTAAATGCTTGAGGTAAATCAGCAAACTTAATAGTTGTAGGCGAAATCAATGCTAATTTACTAGGCTTTAGATCGCTGGCTAAACGCTGCCATGCGCGAGCTCTAACTGATAATGGCATTTCAACCGAGTTAATGCCGAGTAAACTAACGCCGCGCAGAATAAATGGCATAACCGTTGTTTCTAATTTATGACCACCAGCAAGACCAATAGATGCAATGTTTCCCCAAACATGGGTTGTACGCGTTAACCAAGCTAATGTTTCGCCGCCAACATTATCAACCGCTCCACCCCACTGGGCATTTTCTAATGGCTTAGCACCCATTTCAAGGCTGTGTCGACTTATTAGTTTGCTTGCACCTAGCGCTTTTAAATAAGGTTCTTGTTCTGTTTTCCCAGTAAAAGCAATAACTTCATAGCCAATATTCGACAGCATATTAATCGCAAAGCTACCAACACCACCAGTGGCGCCGGTTACAACTATGGGTCCACGTGCTGGTATTTGGCCATTATCTTCCATGCGTTGTACGGCAAGAGCGGCGGTATAACCGGCAGTGCCAAGTGCCATAACATCGCGTAAGCTCATGCCTTCAGGTACATTCACAATTGAATCGGCCTTTACACGCGCGTATTCACTATAACCACCATCATAAAGCTCAGATAACTGTGCGCCACAAACTAAAACCTTATCGCCAGCTTTAAAACGTGCGTCTGCAGAGCTAATAACTATGCCAGATAAATCAATACCGCCCACTAAAGGATAAGTTCTTAAAATACGGCCTTTACCCGTTGCAGCTAAAGCATCTTTATAATTAATGTCTGAGTAAGCGACTTTAATCACTACTTCACCAGTCGTTAAGTCATGTAAACTAATTTGCTCAAACGCACTGGTAATGTTTTTGTCATTTTTATGAATTCGAAATGCAGTAAACTTTTCAGGAATATTCGACATTTTATCACCTTATATAAATGATATTGTCGTTACTGAAACTAAACAGAATCTCAGTAACGAACAAAACATTTCATTCAGCTATTAAATTAACTGGCAATTTTTAAAGTTAAGACTAAAAGGTTATTCCTTCACCTGAGCAGGTATCAACGAGTCTCAATTTTATAACAAAATAGCCTAAATTTAGTGGTTATAATTAAACAGGCTTTCAGGCATTGTCATCAAACTTTTACTTCCAGCTTCAATGGCAAGAATATGACCGTCAATTCTAGGTAATAAACGCTCAATAAAAAATTCACCAACATATAATTTTGCTTGATAAAAATCATGATTGCTTTGTTGAGAATGCCCTGATGATTTTTCTGCCATTATTGCCCACATATAGGCGTAACTTAGCAAACCAAAGGCCGCTAAATAATCGGTTGCTGATGCGCCGACCATATTTTTATCCTGCTCTTGCTCAGCAATAATTAACTCCGTAACAGCTTTTAATTTATCTAGCGCTGTAGCTAACGGTTCAACGAAGCCATTTAACGCTTTGTTTTCGTTGTTCTGCGTTATGAAACTGGTTATTTCTGCAAAATAAACATCAAGAAACTTACCTTTATTTGCCACCACTTTACGACCAAGTAAATCTAACGCTTGAATGCCGTTGGTGCCTTCATAGATTTGTGCAATACGAACATCTCGCACTAACTGCTCTTGGCCCCATTCACGCACATAACCGTGACCACCAAAAACCATTTGCCCTAAATTACAACTTTCATAGGCCATATCGGTCATGAATGCTTTCGCTACAGGTGTTAACAAGGCAACTAATTCTTCAGCTTGTTTTATATCGTTTTCGTTATCAGAGAACTTCACAATATCAAGTTGCTTAGCGACATAAGTAGAAAAACAGCGCCCACCTTCGTTAAAAGCACGCATGGTTAGTAGCATTTTTCTTACATCGGGATGCACAATAAGGGAGTCAGCTTTTTTATCTGCTGATTTTACACCCGTAGCACTGCGGCCTTGAATACGTTCAATAGCATACTCAGCAGCTTGCTGATAAGAGGTTTCTGCCGCGCCAACGCCTTGAATGCCCATGCCTAAACGTTCATAGTTCATCATGGTGAACATGTAGTTTAAGCCTTTGTTTTCTTCACCGACTAAAAAGCCTTTAGCGCTATCAAAATTCATCACACAAGTTGCCGAGCCTTTAATACCCATTTTGTGCTCGATTGAACCACAAGTAACGGTATTTCTAGCGCCTAAACTGCCATCATCGTTTAATAAAAATTTCGGTACAACAAACATAGAAATACCGCGAGGACCTTCAGGCGCGCCCGGTATTTTAGCGAGTACTAAATGAATAATATTTTCGGTTAAGTCTTGCTCACCGCCAGTAATAAATATTTTAGTACCTGACAAGGCAAAGCTGCCATCATCTTGCGCTTCAGCTTTTGCGCTCATAATACCTAAATCGCTACCGGCATGAGGCTCCGTCAAACACATAGTGCCAGCCCATTTTCCAGAATACATATTTTCAAGATAGGTTTGCTTCATCTCGGTTGAAGCATGAGCTGATAAAGCCAAACTCGCGCCAGCGGTTAACATAGGATATAGCGCAAATGAAATAGACGCTGATTGGGTCATCTCTTCAACAAAAGATTGCAACATTTTCGGCATGCCCATGCCGCCATATTCAGGATCGCCGCTGAGTGCGCCCCAGCCACCATCACAATAAAGTTGATAGGCTTTATTGAAACCATCAGGTGTTGTTACCTCACCGTTAGCCCACGTTGCACCTTGCTCGTCACTATTACGATTTAACGGCGCAATAGCTTCAGCGGTAAGTTTTGCACCTTCAGATAAAATGGCATCGGCGGTGTCTTTATCAATTAGCTCGGCAACCGCCGGCATGGTTGACCATAACTTTTCGGCATTAAATACTTCGTGCAGTAGAAATTGCATATCGCGCATTGGCGCTTGGTAGTTACTCATTATTTACACTCATCTTGTTTTGTGAACCCGCACTATTTCAAGTGTTAGTGCGGGAATTATAAAGTCGAAAACTACATGTTACGGCGATACTGTCCGCCGGCTTCAAATAATGAATTAACAATTTGCCCTAATGAACAAACTTTACAAGCGTCCATCATCAGTTCGAAAATGTTTTCATGTTTAATCGCCGCTTCCTGTAAACGTTTCAGTAATACTTCTACTTCCGCTTCGTTGGCTTTATTTAAACTCGCTAACATTTCTATTTGATAAGTTTTTTCTTCTTCAGTGGCACGAATAACTTCTTCCGGCACAACCGTTGGAGAACCCGTTGAACTTAAGAAGGTATTTACCCCAATAATTGGGAATTCACCTGAATGTTTTAGGTGCTCATAATGCATACTTTCTTCTTGAATTTTGCCACGTTGGTACATAGTCTCCATCGCGCCAAGTACACCGCCACGTTCGTTAATGCGGTCAAACTCAGTTAATACAGCTTCTTCAACTAAATCAGTTAACTCTTCAATAATAAACGCGCCTTGAATTGGGTTTTCGTTTTTAGAAAGCCCTAACTCGCGGTTGATAATTAACTGAATCGCCATGGCACGACGTACGCTGTCTTCAGTTGGCGTAGTGATCGCTTCATCATAAGCATTAGTATGCAAAGAGTTACAGTTATCGTTTATCGCGTAAAGCGCTTGCAATGTCGTGCGAATATCGTTGAAATCAATTTCTTGCGCATGCAAAGAGCGACCAGAAGTTTGAATATGGTACTTCAACATTTGAGCACGGGCATTTGCGCCGTACTTATTCTTCATCGCTTTTGACCAAATACGACGGGCTACGCGGCCAATTACTGCGTACTCAGGATCAATGCCGTTTGAGAAGAAGAACGATAAGTTCGGACCAAATTCGTTAATGTCCATGCCACGACTTAAGTAATATTCTACAAAAGTAAAACCATTCGCTAAGGTTAATGCCAACTGAGTAATGGGGTTCGCGCCAGCTTCGGCAATATGGTAACCAGAAATTGATACTGAGTAGAAGTTACGCACGCCTTTGTCGATGAAATATTCTTGCACATCACCCATTAAGCGCAAGGCAAATTCGGTTGAGAAAATACAGGTATTTTGCGCTTGATCTTCTTTTAAAATATCGGCTTGAACTGTGCCACGAACCAAGGTTAACGTTTTCGCTTTAATTGCTTGGTAAACCTCTGACGGTAATACTTGATCGCCAGTAACACCTAATAACATTAAACCTAAACCGTCGTTACCTTCTGGTAATGCACCTTGGTAGCTTGGACGTTCACAACCTTTACCTTGGTATATTTTCTTAATCGTTGCAGCAACTTCTTTTTCTAAACCATTTTCAGTGATAAAACGCTCACATTGTTGATCAATCGCAGCATTTAAGAAAAAACCTAGCAACATAGGTGCTGGGCCATTAATAGTCATTGAAACAGAAGTCATTGCATGTGCTAAATCAAAACCTGAATAAAGTTTTTTAGCATCATCTAAACAACAAATCGACACACCCGCATTACCAATTTTACCGTAAATGTCTGGGCGAATAGCCGGATCGTTACCGTATAAAGTTACTGAGTCAAACGCGGTTGATAAACGTTTAGCCGGCATACCTTTTGAAACATAATGAAAACGACGGTTAGTACGCTCTGGGCCACCTTCACCAGCAAACATACGCGTTGGGTCTTCACCTTCACGCTTGAATGGAAATAAACCTGCGGTATAAGGGAATTCACCTGGCACGTTCTCTTGTAGATTCCACTTTAGAATGTCGCCCCAACCTTGATATTTAGGCATACTAATTTTTGGAATATCACTACCTGACAAAGAAACTGAATGGGTTTGAATTGAGAGTTCTTTATCACGCACTTTAAATTTAAACTCTGGGTCTTTATAGCGTTGAACTTTATCTGCCCATTGTTCTATTAGCAGCTTATTCTTCGGATCTAGGTCTAACTCTACATGACTATATAATGCCTCAAGTTGAGTCACTAAATCTGACGACACTTCTGTGTCAGTTGCTTTAGCCGTTTCAATTGCCTGATGAATACCATAAAGTTTTTGCGCTACCGTAGTTTGATTATCAACCCAAGCATCGTAGCTGCGATTACTCTCTGAAATTTCAGATAAATAACGAATACGGTTACCTGGAATAACACTACTTTTGTTCGCTAACGTACCCTCAGTTGATAAAATATCACCAACCTTTAAGCCAGCTTCAGTATTTAATGCCGTAATTACCGCATTATATAATTCTGTCATACCACGGTCGTTAAATTGTGACGCGATTGTGCCATATACAGGTACTTCATCATCACCGGCTTCAAACATGCCACGGTTACGTTTATATTGTTTTTTAACATCACGCAATGCATCTAATGCGCCACGTTTATCGAATTTATTGAGCGCGATAATATCAGCAAAATCAAGCATATCGATTTTTTCTAACTGTGTTGCCGCACCGTATTCAGGTGTCATCACATATAATGAAACATCTGAGTGCTCTTCAATTTCAGTATCTGACTGGCCAATACCTGAGGTTTCTAAAATAATTAAATCAAAGTCAGTCGCTTTAAGAATATCAAGCGTGTCATTAACATAAACCGATAAGGCTAGGTTTGATTGACGAGTAGCTAACGAGCGCATGTAAACGCGATCGTTATTTACCGCATTCATACGAATACGGTCGCCAAGCAAGGCACCACCAGTTTTACGTTTTGAGGGATCAACCGACACAATCGCAATTTTACTATCGTCTGTGGCCATTAAAAAGCGACGAATAAGTTCATCAACCAATGAAGACTTACCCGCACCACCGGTACCTGTAATACCTAGTACCGGTGTTTTACTTACCGCTGAAATTTTGCGAATTTTAGCTAAATCGCTTTTATTCTCTTCTGGGGCATTTTCTGCGGCTGAAATTAAACGCGCGATAGCTTGTTTTTTATCTTGTAGCGGCACGTCTTTTTTCAAATTCGCTACGTCATCTTTTTTAACATTAATGCCAGTTTTAAAATCACAGCGCTCAAGCATGTCATCAATCATACCTAACAAGCCCAACTCTCTGCCGTCATCTGGCGAATAAATACGGGTAATACCGTAATCTTGAAGCATTTTAATTTCTTCGGGCAATATCACACCACCGCCGCCGCCAACAATCCGAATATGCTCACAACCACGTTGTTTTAATAGGTCGTACATATATTTGAAATATTCGTTATGTCCACCTTGATAAGATGTCATAGCAATGGCATTGGCATCTTCTTGAATAGCGGTATTTACCACTTCTTCAACACTGCGGTCATGACCAAGATGAATAACTTCTGCACCGCTTGATTGCAAAATTCTGCGCATTATATTAATTGCTGCGTCATGGCCATCAAATAACGATGCCGCGGTTACAATGCGAATTTTATTTTTTAACTGATATCTTTCAGTATTCATCTCATACTCTCTTCATGGGTTAAAATCGCTTCTTTACCATAGCTGTAGATAAATAGAGGTAACAAAAACAGCAAAATGGTGAAGCAATAATTATCTTACATTTACAAGCTAGGCAGTGCTTATGCACTAGTTTTAGTCGTTAAACGCGATAATAGAAACTTATTACAGAAATTAGAACACACTAAAAATGCAATGAACATTGATTTTATTGTCAATTTGATGGACTATATTGTGATTAGACCACCAAAAACCTTTCGGAAAATACTGTAGTAAAATATGGCAACATTAAAACTTAAAGACTCTGCAGACATACGCTTATTTATACCCGTATTTTTGCTTAAAAAACTCTCTAAGCATCGTTTAACTGATGGGCTTTACCCTGTATCTTTAGGTGTAACACAAGCCAATAATAATTATAAATTGCAACAAGCCAATAACCATTGTCATAGTTTAATATATTGTTTGTCGGGCACGGGAAAATTACAATATCAAGGTAAAGAAAAAGTCATAAAACGTGGCGATCTTGTTATTATCAATCCTGATACTGCTTTCACTTTCACTCTAGATAAATCAAAAAAATCACTCACTCAGCACAAGAAAAATGAAAAGACCTCGAGTAGTCGTGATAGCAAAACCAACGACAATATTGTTTATTGGATTAACTTTACCGGTACGTTATCGCAAGATTTTGCGCAACGACTGTTGATGAAAATGGATAATGGTGTCGCACATGTCGGCGTGCTAAACAATATAGTAAGCGACTTTGACCATTTACTCGCATTGGGCGCGCGAGGTTACACAGCAACAAACGTTATTCATGCTGTACATATTTTGCAACAAGCGTTGAGTTTTCTTGCTCTGCAATTACGTTTAACCATGTTTAATAACAGCTCGAGTTTTGACTTAGAGGCAGTTGAAGGGCTTATGCGCAACAGTTTGCATCAAGAGTTAAGCCTAGACACACTGGCGCACTATAGTCAGTTATCTAAATTTCATTTTGCTAAAAAGTTTAAAGAATTAACCGATAGCTCGCCAATACAGCACTTTATTAATATGAAAATGCAACATGCTTGCTCACAACTTGATAATAGCGACATTGCGATTAAAGATATCGCAAGCGGTTTGGGCTACAGCGACCCGTATTACTTTTCTCGTTTGTTTAAAAAATTGGTGGGTATGTCGCCAAAACAATATCGTGACTCTCGTCATAGTTCATAAAACTAATACAACTAATACAACTAAGCATAAAAGTACGTATTACAATGCTAAATTTACTGTAGCTTTGACTGAACAACCTAAGTTGGAAAATATCTACGACCATTGCCACTATAAAGTATTTAAACCAACATAAAGTCTAGGTAAAAAGTGGATCACTTAGATATGATAGCTGACGTTCTCATAGGTGAGTATATGGAAGCATTGATGCTGGCTTTTTGCAAGCAAGTCGTTCGGCCTGAGTGTGAACTAAGCCACCAAAGCGGTCATTCGCATAATCCTGTTGATTTGATTCTTTTGTGATAAGCATCTTTTTATTAAGCCACCCATAATAAAATTGGCGAAAATTCAGAATAAGCACAACATTTCATTACAGTATTCATCTTAATATTTAACTAAAATACATCCAATACAATTAACTTGAGGTGCGTTAAGTGACGTTTAGTAAACTCAAAGTAATGGAATAGATATGACCGAAAGAGTAACCAACAAAGCCATATTCAGTAGTAGCGTTTTTTCAATTAACTATGTTACCTACCCTACTAACCACAG
>NZ_BAAJLU010000040.1:0-8645 GCF_057550865.1 Colwellia sp. NW0002-52-1
CCATTGGTTTTATTTATACAAACGGGTAATTATCCGAACGGTCAAATTAAAGCAGTAAATTATTTGACAAACCAGTTAAAAACAGGCATATTTCGTCGCCTTAAATTTAGGCAATATTTATTCAATTTTAGGAGTTCACCTTGGCTAACTCAAAGTCTGCTAAGAAGCGCGCATTACAATCTGAAAAGCGCCGTCAACACAATGCAAGCCGTCGCTCAATGATGCGTACTTTACTTAAAAAAGTAATTTCTGCTATCGAAGCCGGTGACAAAGAAAAAGCATCTACAGAATTTGCTGCTGCTGCACCGATTTTAGATCGTTATGCAAGCAAAGGTCTTATTCACAAAAATAAAGCCGCTCGTAGCAAGAGCCGTTTAAACGCTGCTATAAAAGCGCTTTAATTTTTGTAAAGAATTAAAAAACCGGCTTATGCCGGTTTTTTTATATCTGAAAATCCTCAAACATAATATTTTATTTCCCGTGAAACTTGCGCTTATCAAAGATTTTGTTAATCTCTAGCCGGTATTTATAAAGAGAATCCTACATGAAACTTTCAAAAATAGCTTCAATGCTACTCATCGCTGGTACAATAACCGCCTGTGGTGGTAGCAATACAGAAACAACAACATCGACAACGATTAACCTTTTACCTCAATATCAAGATCGCTTAGATATATATAAAACCGTCACCTTAACAGCCGATCTATCGCATTTATCAAGTAATCAGAAAAAAATGCTGTCGTTACTCATTGAAGCCTCAGACATTATCGATGGCTTATTTTGGCAACAAGCTTTCGGACAAGATAAAGAAAGCTTTTTAGCCTCAATAAGTGATGAAAAAGTGAGAGAGTTTGCGCGTATTAATTATGGCCCTTGGGATCGACTCAATGGCGACCAAGCTTTTTTGACTAACACACCTGCTAAAAGCCCCGGCGCTGAGTTTTATCCTAGTGATATGACCAAGGCTGAATTTGAGAAAGCCACCTTTGAAGATAAAAACGGTTTATATTCTTTAGTGTTAAGAAATACCAATGGTGAACTCAGTAGCATTGCTTTTTCAGAAGCTTACAGTGATGAAATTAATCGCATTGCCGTTATTCTAGAGAAAGCCGCAACTTTCGCCGATAACAAAGAGTTTGCTAATTACCTAAACATGCGCGCTAAAGCGATTCGAAATGACGATTTTCAAGTGTCAGACTTTGCATGGATGGATATGAAAACTAACCCTATTGATATAGTAATAGGTCCAATTGAAACTTATGAAGATCAGCTTTTTGGTTATCGTGCAGCGTTTGAATCTTACGTACTGATCAAAGATATGTCATGGAGTGAAAAACTGGCAAAATACGCTGAGTTCTTGCCTGAATTACAACGAGATTTACCTGTAAGCAAAAAGTATAAGGCTGAAGTACCGGGTTCAGATGCAGATTTAAATGCTTATGACGTTATTTATTATGCGGGTCACTCAAATGCGGGTGGTAAAACCATCGCCATTAATTTGCCAAATGATGAACAAGTTCAGTTAGAAAAAGGCACGCGTCGTTTGCAATTAAAAAATGCTATGCGAGCAAAGTTTGACGCGATTATGGCGCCGATAGCCGAAACATTGATTGTACCAGAGCAACGTAAAAATGTTACTTTCACAGCATTTTTTGCCAACACTATGTTTCATGAAGTAGCACATGGTTTAGGTATTAAAAATACCATTAATGATAAAGGCACGGTTCGCCAGTCTTTAAAAGAACATGCTTCAGCTCTTGAAGAAGGTAAAGCCGATATTTTAGGCCTTTACATGATACGTCAACTACTCGCTAAAAATGTCATCACTGAAGGCACTTTAGATGATTACTACACCACGTTTTTAGCCGGTATATTTCGCTCAGTAAGATTTGGCGCAAGTTCAGCTCATGGTAAAGCCAATATGGTGCGATTTAACTACTTTGCTGAACATGAAGCATTTACACGTAATGAACAAGGCTTATATCGTATAAATGTTGAAAAAATGAGCGCTGCAATTGATTCATTATCTGAATTAATTTTAATGCTACAAGGCAACGGCGATTATGAAGGTGTTGATAAATTAGTTGCGAAGAGTGGCATAATCAATGCCGATTTAGCAACAGACTTAGCCAGTTTAGAAGCAGCAAAAATCCCTGTTGATATAACCTTTAAACAAGGTAAAAAAGTACTCGGTTTAAAATAAAATTGAAATAGGTATGAAATAAAAATCATGTCGTTTTATAAAAGCTGAACTTATGTTCAGCTTTTTTTATCTATTTTCATGCGACTTGAATAAATAATTATTTTATATCATAGTGATCCGATGTGTTATAACAATTGAAACGAATAACTTCGTAAACTAAGAGCCTCAATATCGAGTAAAAGTAAACATAAGATATTAAGCATAGCCATTCCATGTTTTTTATTTTTTGCGAATGTGAACAATTTATTACTGAGCTTAAGCGAGTTAATTCAATTAATTAATATTTACAACAATAACAATAACAATAACAATAACAATAACAATAACAATAACAATAACAATAACAATAACAATAACTAATGAGCGTAAGCCGATATAGGTGAGAGAATGGAAGCATTTGATTTTATAATAATCGGCGGTGGCTCTGCTGGCTGTGTGTTAGCTGATAAATTATCTGCCAATGGCGAGCACACTGTTTGCTTATTAGAAGCAGGTAAAGCTGATAAAAATTGGTTAATTCACTTACCTATTGGCATTATCGCCCTGCTACAAAGTCACACCTTAAATTGGCAATTTAACTCTCATCAAGAAAAAAACCTCAATAACAGAAAAGTTTTTACACCGCGCGGAAAAACCTTAGGCGGTAGCAGTTCAATAAATGCCATGCTTTATGTCAGAGGGCAACAACAAGATTATGATCACTGGCAAAACCTAGGCAATGCCGGTTGGAGTTTTAATGATGTTTTGCCTTACTTTAAAGCACTTGAACATCAAGAGCGTGGTGCAGACAAGTTTCATGGTGTTAACGGCGCTTTAAATGTGGCTGACTCTGTATCTAAACCGGCAGTTAATGAAGACTTTATTCAATCGGCTGTTGCAGCAGGTTACCCTGAAAATAATGATTTTAATGGTTGCTCTCAAGAAGGTGTTGGTTATTACCAAGTTACTCAAAAAGAGGGGTTAAGGCATAGTGCCGCAAAAGCCTTTCTAACACCTAATTTACACCGAAGTAACCTAACCGTAATTACTCAAACACAAGTTGAAAAGGTGCTAGTTGAAGATGGCACTGCTACAGGTGTTATTTACAAGCACCAAGGTAAGGTTAAGCAATTACTCGCCAACCGTGAAGTTATTGTAAGTGCTGGTGCCATAAACTCTCCTCAAATATTGATGCTTTCTGGTATTGGGCCAAAAGCTGAATTAGCGAAACATAATATTGAACTAGTGCATCAACTAGAAGGGGTTGGTAAAAACCTACAAGATCATGTTGATGTGCTTAATGTTGCCAAACATAAAAGAACAGAGCTTTTAGCATACCGACCCAAAGCTCTGTGGTGGGGAGCAAAAGAAGCATGGAAGTTTATTAGCCAACGTAAAGGTTTATTAACGACGGTTATTGCCGAAACCGGTGGTTTTATCAAATCAGAGCCAACGTTAGCTGAGCCTGATTTACAGTTGCACTTTGTACCTGCGGCAATGGACGATCATGGCAGAAACCATAAGTTACTTTTTACTTATGGCGTCTCATTACATGTTTGCTTACTCAGACCTAAAAGTCGGGGGGCAATAACCCTTAATGGCAATAAAATAACGCAACATCCGCGTATTGATCTCAATATGCTAGATCATCAAGACGATATTGATACCATGATTAAAGGCGTTAAAATCGCGAGAGAAATATTATCTACTCCACCGTTATCATCTTCCCATATAAATCATATTTTTCCTCATGAAGGCTGTAATTCGGATCAAGAGATCACTCAGTTTCTTAAAGAAAAGTGTAATACTATTTACCACCCAGTGGGCACCTGTAAAATGGGACAAGATGAGTTGTCAGTAGTAGACGAGCAATTAAAAGTTAGAGGCATCAAACAATTACGCGTTGTAGATGCATCAATAATGCCAACACTTATTAGCGGCAATACCAACGCACCTACCATGATGATTGCAGCGAAAGCAGCAGATATGATATTGGCTGAACAACGTTAGTATAAAGCTTAGATAAGTAATTTTATGATAGTAGCTTCATGATACTAACATTAAGTTAATATCGAATAGCGCCTGAAGCTTAAGTCAAATTTGGCTAACACTAAGTTTAATTTAGACCCTATTTTAGCTCTATTTAACTGGCCAAACGTTAAAATAAAATAATTTATTTGAAACCAGAATCGAGTTTGTAAGGTCAATTTAGATAAGTAATCATTTATTCACTGAGTAACTCAATTGATTTATCTAAAAACGTTATACAAGAAACTACTCTCTAGCGCGTTTATCGCCCTTACTTTACTGTCTGTTAATGCCAACGCAAGCGATGCAGCTATTGCGCCACAAGCTCCAAGCTGGCAGCTTAGTACTCAATCTGGCGAGGCCATTTCGTCTACACAATTTGCAGGCAAAGCAACAATACTTCATTTTTGGGCAACTTGGTGCCCTTACTGTAAAGTGTTGCAACCGAAGTTAGTTGAGCTTGCAAAGAAGTATCAGGCGCAAGGTGTGGAGCTAGTCGCTATAAGCTTTAATGAAGACGAGGGTACGCTTCCCCAGGATGAATTAGCTGCTAGGGGTTATACCTTCCCTACAGCAGTAAATGGTGATGAAGTTGCAATGCGTTATGGCGTAAGAGGTACACCAACGACCTACTTTATCAATAAAAATAACCAGGTAATATTCAAATATACCAGCTCTGATACCACCGACCCACGTCTTGAGTTAGCGGTTAAAGAGATAATCAAAGTTCTTGATAAGTAGATAATAGTTACAACAGTAGATATTCATCCAAAGAAAGACTAGGCAGCTAGCCATAACATAAATTAAATAGCTGCACTGAGTTGATATAACTGTTTTTTATATTTTTGTTTTTGTTTCGGCTCATGTACCCAAGGAAGAGATGCTTCTAAAATTGAAATAGCATATTGTACTTTACCCTGTACAAGATAAATTTCGTGCAGCTCTAAATAAGCTTGCTTAACATATGGTGCTAACTTAATCACTTTACGATAATAACGCTCTGCATCGCTATACTCTTTGTTATAGCTTGCTAACTGAGCTTTTTCTAACCAATGATACGGGTTGGGATCGTAAATGTTTTCTATTTGAGATTTAACCTTTTTAGCATCCCTTAATCTACCCTGCTGTTTCAATAAAGTAACATAATTATCGAGTACACTAATATTAACATCATTACTGGCCATCGCGGCTACGTACAAACGTTCTGCGCTTTTTATATCGCCTTTTTTCTTATGCAGCAAAGCAAGTAAGTTTAGCGATGAGACATTGTTTATATCCAGATTATAAGCCTGTTTTGCATATGCAAATGCGTTATCAAACTCTTCTTTGATATAGAGTTCAGCCGCTTTATTGACATAATACATTGCTAAAAATTCATTTGGATTAACCGTTTTTGAACGAATATTACTATCTTGTGGAAAATAGTCGATGATAATAGCAGGACGATAAATGTAATAAGTGTTTTCTTCAGCAATAAAGCTAGGATCGTATAGCAAAGATTGAACATGGCTTGAAGACAACAACACATTACCGTGCTTTTCGTAAATAGGCAGTGAGTTCATTTTCCGATAGTCCATTTCAACCCCTACCAATCGCGAAAATGCTGTGGTTAAAATAGCTAAACTCATACAATTACCGCTACTATTTAACATAGCTTCACTGGCGGTATAGGTTTGTCCGTAATAAGTAAATTGATCTAAGCTACTTTCTAAGAACAGCTTCACGCCTTCATGTGGCAAATAACCTTGGGCAATTTTTTGCTGATAGAATGTTAAAAACAATTGTTGCTGTTGCTCGCTAAGTGCATAGAGAGAATCTTCGGAAATCACCTTATTATTTGACGAGAATAAAGCACTATTTAAGCTAACACTTACTTGCTGTCCCCTATTACCTTTTACGCTAGAACAGCCTATACATAAAATGAGAGTGAAAATAAAAAACCATCTGCTATATGCCATTAAACATTCCTTATGAAAAATATAGTATCTTATATGCTTTCTCTTACTTATCTCTCACTTAATTACGAAACCTATCGTAATTAACATTACAAACTAATCAGCGCTTTGTCGAGTAAATTTTAATCACTTCAAATCACGCGAACAATTTAATGACGTTTGAAAACACATATATTCTTTTTATCGCAGGGTTTTAACGCCAATTCTGAACCACTCACCGAATTTTTAACTCATGCACTTGTACCTAGGGCTTGTGCAACATAGAATCAATGCAACTTCATGGTGATATATCGCCTTGAATAAACCTTATCAGCCCTTGGGCATAAACTAATAAAGGTCATTTAATGAAGATTCGTTATTTAGCACCACTAGCAATTGCCATTGCTTTAGCTGGTTGCCAACAAAATGTAGCAACATCTAACGTTGTAAAAGTAGAACAAGCAGACGTTACAGCCAGTAATCCATTTTTTTCTGAATATGATACACCTCACGGTATTCCTCCTTTTGATGAAATTAAAAAGAGTCACTACTTACCTGCTTTTTATCATGGTATTGAGCAAAATAAGCTAGAAATAAATGCTATAACAAGAGCTAAATCTCGTCCGACTTTTGAAAACACTATTGTAGCAATGGAAAAATCTGGCGATTTTCTAACTAAAGTCAGTAACACTTTCTACGGTTTAATCGGCTCAATGTCAGACGATGAAATGCGTGCCATTGCAAAAGAGATATCACCAAAACTTTCTGCTTTAGGCGATGACATTGCACTTAACGATGCTTTATTTATGCGCGTTAAAGACGTTTATGACAACCAAGAAAAATTCAATTTACGCACAGACCAAAAGCTTCTGCTAGAAAAAACCTATAAGAACTTTGTTCGTGGTGGTGCTAACCTAAACGATGCTGACAAGCTAAAACTACGTGAGTTAAATGAAAAGCTGAGTGGTTTAAGCTTAAAGTTTGGTGAAAACTTGCTCGCTGAAACTAACGGCTTTGAAATGGTGATTGACAATAAAGCTGATTTAGATGGTTTACCTGAGGATATTATTGCTGCTGCAAGCGAAACAGCAACAGCACGCGGACATGAAGGTAAATGGGTATTCACAACGCATCGCCCAAGTAAAAATCCATTTTTAACTTATTCAAACAATCGTAAACTGCGCGAAACTATCTACAAAGGTTATACCATGCGTGGTAATAACGATAATGCTAATAACAACCAAGCTATTGCGAGTGAAATGGCAAGCTTGCGTTTTCAAAAGGCACAGTTGTTAGGCTATAAAACTCATGCACACTTCGTGCTTGAAAATGCCACAGCAAAAACCCCTGAAAATGTTTTTGGATTATTAAATAAAGTTTGGCCTGCCGCGCTAGAGCGTGCGAAAGAAGAAACTGCTGATATTCAAAAAATGATTGATGCACAAGGCGGCAACTTCAAAGTAGCGGCTTGGGATTGGTGGTATTACGCTGAAAAAATTCGTAAGCAACGCTACGATATTGACGCCTCAGAAACCAAACCTTACTTTTCACTAGAAGCAACATTACAAGGTGTTTTCTTCACCGCTGAAAAACTTTGGGGTGTTACTTTCAAAGAGCGTGACGACTTACCTAAATATCACCCAGAAGTACGTACGTTTGAAGTATACGACCGTGACGAAAGTTACATTGGTGTATTCATGACCGATTATTATGTTCGTGAAAGCAAACGTGGTGGCGCTTGGATGAGTAGCTTCCGTAAGCAATATCGTATGAATGGTGAAGATGTAACGCCTATTATCTATAATGTATTAAACTACCCTCGCCCTGTTGGTGACAAACCAACGCTATTGACCTTTGATCAAGCCTCTACCTTATTCCATGAATTTGGCCATGCGATTCAAGGCTTATTGTCAGACGGCTACTACCGTTCACAAACAGGCACAGCATTACCAAGAGATTATGTTGAGTACCCTTCTCAAGTGATGGAAAACTGGATGACTGAACCAGAAGTATTAGCAAACTTTGCTAAGCACTATCAAACAGGTGAGGTTATTCCACAAGCACTCGTTGAAAAAATTCAAGCCTCTGGCAAGTTCAACCAAGGTTTTGGCACTACTGAATATTTAGCGGCCGCATTACTTGATATGAGCTGGCATTCATTAGAAACAGCTGAACTTCAAGATGCTAACGCTTTTGAAGAAAATGTATTAAAAGAGATAGGCTTGATTGAACAAATTGCCCCTAGATACAAAACGGGCTACTACTCTCATATATTTGCTGGTGGATATTCAGCTGGTTATTACGGCTATATTTGGTCAAATATTTATGATGCTGACACTTGGTTAGCCTTTAAAGAAAATGGCATATTTGATCAAAAAACGGCTGAGCTATACCGCAAGCATGTATTAGAAAGTGGCGGAACAGACGACCCAACAGTTATGTACCGTCGTTTTAGAGGTCAAGACCCGAAAGTAGAACCATTACTTGAGCGTCGCGGCTTA
>NZ_BAAJLU010000041.1:0-7859 GCF_057550865.1 Colwellia sp. NW0002-52-1
TTTTCTTTTCAGAAGATTCAAACTTAACTTTAAAACGTTAAGTTAACCAAATCAGCCTAAACCGCGCTAGATAACTCATTAAAACACCCTCTTCGACTTGTCCCGAAGAAGTGGAGCGCATTTTAGAGATTTTTCATCTCACGTCAACCGCTAATTGTAATTAAATTGCATAAATGTGTTTGTTTGCTTTTTAATTGTACAAGCGGTGTTTTTATTAAGCTAAAGCAGTGTGAATTGCATGCTGTACAATCAAAAGCTATATGATGTTTCTTAATTTAGCTTCTGTACAAGCGCAACTTTTAAAGTCTATTTACTAAAATGTCAGCCTATAGACTACAAACTCAATTAAAAGTTACTCCTATATAGGTGTTTTTACTTCTTTTGTATTAAGGACTAATACTATTGATAATGTGTTCAAGGTATATAGCTGAATAAATTGCATAAAAATTACACTTATTCTTGCACATTACTAAAAGGTGGGTAACATAGAATTGCAATTTAAGTTTCTTATAAAATAATAATTAGGTATCCATTATGAAGTCTCCCCAACCATTAACGTTAATAGTAGCGTTAGTTTTTTCTGTAGCTATATACTTTTTAGCGAACGGTAATGTTATTGAACTTACAAGTATCAGCGCTGCTGTTATTGCTTTTGTTTGTGCATTCATCGCGCCGTTAATTGGCAAAGCTGAAACAAGTGTACAAGATGCAGATACAAGTATAAGTACTCTCTATGTTGGCAACTTACCCTATAGAGCGAATGAAGCAGCCGTTAGAGAGCTATTCTCTGAATATGGCCAAGTTCAATCCGTTAGATTAATGAAAGATAAGCATACAGGTAAAAGACGCGGCTTTGGTTTTGTAGAAATTTCGTCTGCTGATGCCGATAAAGCTGTATCTTCACTAAACGATAGTGAATTTCAACAGCGAACTTTAAAAGTTCGTGAAGCAAAAGAACGCCCAGAACCAGTTTCTGAGTAACCTGTTTATTTAAATACATCAGTAATGTTTTAATGTTTCAAATGCCGTTTATTTAGTAAACGGCATTATTCACCTTCCAATGTCAGCAAACCCACACCGATTTTATTATTCTAAACAAATGAATGCTCTCAAGTATTTTCATCTTTTTTTATAAATTTGCAAAATTAATATGCTGTTATCTTCTCAATTTCACTTTGTTGCTTAATTATTGATTTGTTTACTGATTAATAATTAAAAAAGGTGACATAAGCTGCATAATCCAATAAAGTGTAAAAAAATGTAAACAAAGGGATTTGATTACTAAAATAAAATAATACTAAGAGAATATAATGCTACAAAAAGTTTTTCTGTTTTTTTTAAAATTAACTGCCCTATTTTTAATCTCAATATCTTCTGCATATGCAGCCTCCGCACCTACTGTAGCTAACTTTTCTCCTGCGGAGTCGTTTATTGGTGAAGGGGTTTGTTTTAACGCAAACTTTACCAATAGTTCACCAGATATTGGCTATGGCCCATATTACTTACTAAATCTAGCACCAGATTTAACATATCAGTCAGCAACATTTAGTGGACTAGATTTAGAATTGGTTTCTAGTCAAACCTATAATGCGACAGAAACCTTAAATGATCCTATCTCTGGTTTACCTTTTATGGGAACTGAGGATGGAACTCTAGTAGCACTTACGATACCTGTTGGCTCGGTTTCAAATAATCAACAACCCTTGCAAGTTGAAGTTTGTCTTACGGTCGCTTTGGATGCTGAACCAAATATTTTGCAAACTGACGCAATAGGAATAGTACCTGGTTTTCAATTTGGCGATAGCGCTACAGGCACAAAAGGAGAAGATACGATTGTTGGCTCTGCTGACAATAATGACTTTACTCCGACCGTTATAAAATACACTATTTCAGATACCACAGCAGAATCAGAAAACCCACCGGGTCCCGAATGGACTTACCCTATTGTTGCAATTGCAGATATAGCTTCAACAGCAACAGTTGCTCCTATAACATTTCCGACCATTACTTTACCGGGTAATGTTAAATATGAAGGTCCTTTTTCTATTGTTGGTGGTACAGACTGTAGCATCTCGCCAGACGAAGCTACATTAGCGGCAAACTCAGGTATAGGTGATGATGTAGACATAACGATCAGTTGTGCTTCAGGAACTGGAACAAATGGTAATTCGCAGGATATTCGTGCTGAATTTGACGTTTATATTACTGACACTTTAAATACTATGACTTGCGACAGCAATTCAGCCATTAACTCAGCTAAGCATTTAGTGTTAAGAAAAAGTGTTGCTGGCAGCGGCACACCTGGCTCTACTGTTACCTATACTTATGCTTATCAAACCTCTGAATATATTGATGGTTTAAACAACTTTACGGTTACTGATATTTTACAAGATGGTATTAGTTACAGTGAGTTTGCTAGTAATCAAATTCAGTTATCTATTCAGCACAACGGCAGTAATAGCGCTACAACAACTTTAAATGCCAACTTTACTGACTCTGGTACTTCATCAACGTTTGAAGATGCCGATATATTAGCAGCTATTGTTTCTGCAGGGGGCAGTATTGGGCCAGCAGAAAGCGGTACGATTACTTATACTGCGGTTATTGATCAAGATTATGATAACGGCCAACCTGTACTTACCCGTGATACGATTAGTAATGACGTTACCGCGACATACGGTTTAAGTGATGCCAGTGGTGCTCAAGGTTGTTTCGAAGATTCTAGTGCTACCGTAACTATTGATGATATTGATATCAGCAAAAACACCATAGGTTCAAGTACTGTTAAGCCTGGCGATATTGTGCAATTCCAATTAACCATGGAAATCCCTTCTGGCGATGCAAATAACGTAGTGTTAACTGATGTATTGCCTCTCCCTGTATTTACTGCCACAGACTTTCCTGCGGCAACACAAACAAGTTCAACTCCTTATCCTGGCTCTGCTAGCGCTGGTAACTTTATCGAATATGCGGGTACTTCTGATTATAATGGTGATTTTACGGTTACGCGTGATGCAGGCTCAAACAGTATTAGTATTGATTTTGGTAACATTAATACTGGCTCTGCAAGTTCAAGAAATATTGTAATTAATGTTTATGCCCTAGCGAGTAACGAACCTTATGCTGATGGTTTAAGTCTTGCTAACCTGTTGAGCGCTTCAACTAATAACACCGCCACCGATAACGCTACTAACACCACGGTGGCACAAATAACGGTTCGGGCTCCTGACGTTTCGATTACAAAAACCATAACCAGTGATACTAGTGATTTAGATGCAGGCGATCAAATTGACTATCTAATTACCTTGGAAAACACAGGTGGTGCTGATGCTTTTGACGTAACAGTAACCGATATATTTGAAAGTACAATTGATGCTGCTTCATGTACTGTACCTGTATTAACCGGTGGTAGTGGTGGCTATTCCGGAGATTTTTCTACCGGCCTAATTCTAGATGACACCTTAGCTTCTGGAGGTGGTTTAGGTGAAGCAGGTTCTGGTGATGAAACGGCAACCTTAACTTTTTCTTGTAATATCGGTAGTGATATTGCTGCGGGAACTAGCATAGATAATACCGCGAGTATGTCCTTTGCAGCAGGTGAAGGTGAATCTGCGTTTCCAACTCGAGAAAGTACAATTTCAGCAACGAGTATTAGCCCAAGTGTTGTTAAAACTTTAGTATCTACATCAGAAACTGATAGCAGCACTAGTAGTGGTAGAGATGAATTAGCTATTGGTGAAATAGCACGTTTTAGAATTGTTACCGCCCTGCCTGAAGGCCTTCATAGCACTGTTATTCTGAGAGATTTACTGCCACCAGAACTAATTTATCAAGACGATGGCAGTGCAAAGTTTGGTTTTGTAGGTACAGGAGTAAGCTCATCTGAAATCGCCGATCCTGGTACTTGTACTTACACACTAGCAGACTCTAATGCGAGTCCCGACTGTGATATAACAGCAACCAATGGCTCTTTTAGCGCCGGTACCGACCCTACTTTCAATTTAGGAACAGTAACGAATAGCGATGATGATGCTGATGAAGAATATATCGTACTTGAGATCAATGCAGTTAAAGTTGACGGTGGAGGCGATAATTTCTCTAACCGAGGCCGATATACCGACAGTACAGGTAACTATACTTCAAACAATCTAAATCTGAAGCGTGTCGAACCGACATTAACGCTAAATAAAGCAGCAGGTAACGTTGGTGGTGATGCCGGTGATGCCATTACTTACACATTAACAATTTCTGCTCCAGCAAGCTCTGACTCAAGCGCTTTTGATCTCAGCTTAGTTGATATTTTACCTACAGAGTTAGAATACAGAGCAGGCACAGCAGCCTTTGGTGCTTGTGATGCAGCAACCAAGAGTTTTGACGATAGTGATCCAAATGGCGCAGGATTTTCGCTGACTATTGATAAATTAGCAGCCAATGAGAGCTGTATATTTACTTACGATGCCAATGTTTCATCAGCTGCTACCCCTGGACAAGAAATTACCAATAATGCCACTTTGTCATGGACTAGTTTAGACGGCTCTGGAAGCAATTTATCTGGTTCAAACCCTGGGACTGAAAAAACTTATCAAGCTACAAACTCTGCAACCGTAACAGTTGAATTAACAACATCGGAAAAATCTATTGTTAGCACAACATTCCCACATACCAGTGAAGCAGGTTCAGGTACTAGTTCATCAGAACGTTCGCTTTCAATCGGGGAAGAAATTAAATATCGCTTAGTTGTAACCGTACCAGAAGGATCTGCGGAAAACTTTATTATCAGAGATAACCTTCCCGAAGGGCTAGAGTATGTAAATAATACAGCCTTTGTGTCGTTAGTCAGTAATGGCGGTTTATCATCAAGTTTAGGGGCTGGTCTTTGTGCAGGAGGTAGCCAAGCATCAACAGATCCAAATGTAACACCTAATTGTGCCATTACACCTAATTTAGGGGCATCTGGAAATTCTGTTGATTTTGATATGGGTGATATTACCAACAGCGATGCAGATGGTGATGTAGAATATATTGTTATCGAATTTTCGGCATTAGTAATAAACCAACTTTCAAATCAACAAAATGTAACTTTATCAAATCAATTTGAAGTATTACTCAGTAACGTTCAGAACTCTGTATCTAATACCATGTTAGCAAACATATTAGAGCCACAGTTATCACTTACCAGTACCACAACGCCGAGCTCAGTAGATAACCGTACTGATGAAACACCAACATTTGCATGGTCATTAGTATTGACAAACGAAGGGTTAGCTCAAGCATTTCAAATTCAAGATGGTGACAGCGGTAACTGGCAAGTTCAACTTCCTAGCGGTGTTGAAAACATAACAGGTTTAGTTGTTTCAAGCACAGGGACTGTAGTTGATAATACTAACCTATCAACAGCAGTCAGTGATGCTGATTTTACGATAAGTGGTGCAGATAATAACTTACTAAGTATTAACCGTATTTTTTCCATGAGCCCTTCGGCTACACTAACCCTTACCTTTAACACCAATTTACAGGCAACTGTTAAACCAGGCACAACCTTAACAGCGAATACCGATATTGATTATGCTGGGCAACAATCTGGCGCAGCAGCTGAAAATGTGCGTAACTTTGCTGACATTACAACAGGCACAGGCAACAACCCTGTTACTTCTACAAGTGCACCTTTAAATAATTACCGCACACAAACAGCAACGAGTGTAGTAACAACAACATCAACACCGGTTATTGGCGTAGCAAAAGAGTTAATTAGTAATACTTTTGATCCTGCTGACGGTACGTTTGATATTGTTTATCGATTTTATGTGGAAAACAGCGGCGATGTCGCATTAACCAACATTCAAGTTACCGATGATCTTGCGGCTACTTTTAACCCTATAGCCTCAGGCGATATCAATGTAACCTCGATTACCAGCTCAGATTTCACGGTCGATGGAACGTTTGATGGCATTAGCAACAACACATTAATAGATAACGCTACGCCTTCGACTTTAGCAATTAACGAAACTAAAACTTTAGACATTGCTGTTACCGTTAGTCCAGGTACAGATCTCAATACTTACAATAATAGTGCTACTGCTGAAGCAGAAAGTGCTCGTGATGATACAAATACAACTAACGATACCTCCGTTAATGGTTCTGATCCGGATACAGCCAACGATGGCCCCGACAATGATACTAGCCCAACACCTGTAACTTTTGCTGTTGACCCTGCTCTTGGGCTAGCTAAGTCAATTAATGGTGCCATTCAAAATAATGCCGACGGTACTTATACTTTTAATTATCAATTTAATGTTAAAAATACCGGCGATGTAAACTTAACAGATTTACAAGTTATTGATAATTTAAGCACCACTTTTGCCAGTGCTGATAGCTTTAGCATTAGCACACCAACAAGTGCAGACTTCACAGTAAATTCAAGTTTCAACGGTGTAGGTGACACTAATTTATTAGCGGCAAACCAAAGTTTAGCGGTAGGTGATAGTGGCACTATTAATTTAGAAGTCACAGTAACACCGGGTTCAACATTAACTTATAACAATAGCGCGACTACTTCTGCCAATAGTCCTAACGGCACTGCTAACGACACCTCAGATAACGGCATCGATCCTGAAACCAATAATGGTAATGCTGCCGATGACGATGCAACACCCGTAACCTTTGCTGAAGCACCGGCTATTGGCGTTGCTAAAACCATTAGCGCAGGCCCTACAAATAATGGTGATGGTACACATACGCTAACTTACTCTATGGTGGTTAAAAATACTGGTGATATCAGCCTAAGTAATGTGCAAGTTGTTGATGACCTTACCACTACCTTCAGTGGCGCTACCTTTGTTGTTGATACCAAAAGTACCGGCGGCACACTCACCATAAACAATGCCTTTAATGGTGATAGTGATAAAAATTTATTAGCGGCAAACCAAAACTTAAGTGTTGGTGCTAGTGAAACCATTAGTTTAACCGTTACCGTAACACCGGGAACTAATTTAGGTGCTTACAACAACAGTGCAATCGCTGGGGCAACTAGTCCAAGTGGTGCAACCGTTAACGACACCTCAGATAACGGTACAGACCCTGAAACCAACAACGGTAACGCTGCCGATGACGATGCAACACCCGTAACCTTTGCGGAAGCACCAGCTATTGGCGTAGCTAAAACCGTTAGCGCAGGACCAACCAACAATGGTGATGGCACACATACGCTAACCTACGCTATGGTGGTTAAAAATACTGGTGATATCAGCCTAAGCGATGTGCAAGTTGTAGATGACCTCACCACTACTTTTAGTGGCGCTACCTTTGTTGTTGATGCCAAAAGCACTGGCGGCACACTCACCATAAACAATGCCTTTAATGGCAATGGTGATAAAAACTTATTCGCAGCAAACCAAAACTTAAGTGTTGGCGCAAGCGAAACGATCAGCCTAACAGTAACCGTTACGCCAGGCACTAACTTAGGTCCATACAATAACAGTGCAACCGCTGGCGCAACAAGCCCAGGTGGGGCAACCGTTAACGACAACTCAGATAACGGCACAAACCCGGAAACAAACAATGGTAATGCTGCCGATGACGATGCAACACCCGTAACCTTTGCAGAAGCACCGGCTATTGGCGTAGCTAAAACCGTTAGCGCAGGCCCAACCAACAATGGCGATGGCACACATACGCTAACCTACGCTATGGTGGTTAAAAATACTGGTGATATCAGCCTAAGCGATGTGCAAGTTGTAGATGACCTCACCACTACTTTTAGTGGCGCTACCTATGTTGTTGATGCCAAAAGCACTGGCGGTACGCTCACCATAAACAATGCGTTTAATGGCAATGGTGATAAAAATTTATTAGCCGTAAAC
>NZ_BAAJLU010000042.1:0-3101 GCF_057550865.1 Colwellia sp. NW0002-52-1
GCAGTACTTAACTCCCATCCAATTCGTATTTGTAGCCGTAAGTATTGATATGATCTCTAGCTAAAAAATAGGTAGGAAATACAGGACTGCTAGTTTTGTTGTTACTGCTTTCAAAACGCCAAAAATACATTACACCTTCATCACTGATAGAGTAATCAATGTAGTCACAAAATGGAACCTCAAGAATTTCGTCAAGGATAGGCAAATCAGTACTTTTATAATTCCATTTTTGCTTAATCAACTGAGCTGAATAAGGAATTTCATTTTGGTAATACCAAGTGCCTGAAGTGATAATCTCTTCGGTTTCAACTTCCGCTTCCCATTTTGAATGAAACTTGATGCTACTCATAACTTCCTTGTACTGCTAACGCCGTTTTAAGCGGCAAATTGCAGTTGGCTAAAATAAGTGAGGCACGAACAAAAAGCTAACTGTAATTTGTCCGACTTGAAAACCCTTGTTATATGCCGATTACTCCATACCTATATATTTAGGATTAGCTTGAATACGATCAACCCATTGTTGAATAGATGGATATTCTGACAAGTCAAATCCGCCCTCATAAGCCACATGCGTATAACCATATAATGATATATCAGCGATAGTAAGCTCAGAACCAACAAGATAAGGTGTAAGTTGTAGTTGTTCTTCCATGACTTTAAGCGCTTTATGTCCGCCAGACTGCTTAGCTTTATACTCTGATTTACGATCTTCAGGTAACCCAAGATACTTCGCAATAAATCGAGCAACAGCGATAAAAGGTTCATGACTGTACTGTTCAAAGAATTGCCATTGAAGAATTTTTGCAGTAGTAAAGCGGCAAGTACCAACTAATGATGTACCTGATGCAAGATAATTTAAAATTGCATTAGATTCTGAAATAAATGTTCCATCATCTAACTCAAGTAGCGGTATTTTACCATTTGGATTCTTTTTTAAATAAGACTCAGTTTGAGTTTCACTTGCTAATATATCAACTTCTATCCACTCATGATCAATATCTAAAATGGAAGTAAGAAGTTTTACCTTATAGCAATTCCCTGATTGAATATCTCCATAGATTTTCACTGAACTCTCCTTAGGCATATAACAGCTTATTATGAGGAAAAATTCCTTATTTAAACAAGGAAAAAATCCTTCTTTCATATTTTACGATAATCAAAACATACCTTATTTATTCAATATCTACAATAAGTTACTCATAAAACATTTCGTTATGTTAAAGACATAAACGAGAATATTTCCTTTTTATTGGATGAAAGCAGGAAATCGTACCTAACTGTACAAAAACACAGTTTAATTTAGTGCATAACAAAATAAATAAAATTTAAGATAATTTACTATAGGGTATACAAATTAGGATGAATGGCCTGTTAATTTTTGCTGTTTTTGGCATAAATTTAAGCGGTTTTACGTGCTCTAATTGATTCGATAATGTCAAAACCAAGCTCTCATATAGGCTTAATAGTGCAACTTTCTTTAGTAAGCTAGCAGCGTATTAGACAGATCAAATCCACCTCTCCATAGGCAAGGCCAACCTACAAGTGAATATTTATTCAAATCAATATACATAACTTAATTTTAGGTTTAATAAGTTATATCATCCCTTGAATAACATGAAGTAGAAAGACTGATTAAATCTGCCTTTCTACAATTAAAGCAGGCAATCAATGCAGCCTGACCATAAACACAATATCCGTTAAAATAAATACAAAACTAATGTAAAATCAGCGAAAAATAACCACCAAAGTGATCACCAACTACAACCACACACTTTCCACTTTCTTAAACGAAAATCACCGATCAAAACGAATCTGCAGGAATACGCACCCAACCTTCCATTAAAACACGCGCGCTTCGACTCATAATCGCTTTATCGACCGTCCACTGCGCATTAACTTGTGATGCTTGAGCGCCTACTTTTAGTGTGCCCGATGGATGACCAAATACCACGGCATCGCGGTCACCGCCGCCAGCGGCCACATTGACTAATGTGCTTGGTATTGCTGCGGCTGCGCCAATAGCTACGGCGGCTGTGCCCATCATGGCATGGTGTAATTTACCCATAGATAATGCCCGTACATGCAAGTCGATATCTGTACTTAGAACTGCTTTACCGCTTGATGTTATATAATCTTTAGCGCCGCTAACAAAAGCCACTTTCGGGGTATGTTGGCGTGCAGCGGCTTCTGAAACATCGCTAATCAACGCCATTTTAACGGCGCCGGCAGCTCGAATAGTTTCGAAGCGTGCTAATGCTGCCTCGTCATTGTTTATGGCGTCTTGCAGCTCTGTGCCGGTATAACCAAGATCTTCTGCATTTAAGAAAATGGTAGGAATACCCGCGTTGATCATGGTCACTTGATATTTTGCTGCTTTGAAGGCTCCAACAGTAGGTACCTCAAGTTCATCAACAACATTACCGGTTGGAAACATCGCTTCAGATGGGTCAACGGGTGCAACAAACTCTACCGGCACTTCCGCGGCAGGAAAGGTAACGCCATCAAGTTCAAAGTCACCGGTTTCTTGTACTTGTCCGTTGGTAATAGGTACACGTGCGATAATCGTTTTGGCAATATTTTTTTGCCAAATACGGACAATACAAACACCATTTTCAGGGATTCGTGACGGGTCAACTAAACCCGCATTAATGGCAAATGAGCCCACTGCAGCCGTTAAATTGCCGCAGTTACCCGACCAGTCAACAAATGCTTTATCAATAGCGACTTGGCCAAATAAGTAATCAACGTCGTGATCGGCCACTTCACTTTTGGCTAAAATAACCGTTTTACTGGTGCTTGAGGTTGCACCGCCCATACCATCGGTTTGTTTACCGTAAGGATCTGGGCTGCCAATAACACGTAGCAACATATTATCGCGCGCTTCTCCAGGTACCTGGCAGCGTTCGGGTAAATCAGTTAAATTAAAAAATACACCTTTAGAGGTACCGCCACGCATATAGGTTGCGGGGATTTTGATTTGAGGGGCGTGAGACACGGCTCTCTCCTTTTCTTTTTATACAATTGCGCATTACGTTTAAAACTCTTAGGCTTTTACTAAGCAGGCTTATAAGCAGTTAGCCTTTGAGCAATGAGTTTTAAGT
>NZ_BAAJLU010000043.1:0-2626 GCF_057550865.1 Colwellia sp. NW0002-52-1
TTAGTGGAATCTACTGGAAAGTAGAACGATACAGGGTGATAGTCCCGTACACGAAAATAAACTTATCATGAAATCGAGTAGGTCGGCACACGTGAAACGTTGACTGAACATGGGGGGACCATCCTCCAAGGCTAAATACTCCTAACTGACCGATAGTGAACCAGTACCGTGAGGGAAAGGCGAAAAGAACCCCTGTGAGGGGAGTGAAATAGAACCTGAAACCGCATACGTACAAGCAGTGAGAGCCGGATTTAGTCCGGTGATTGCGTACCTTTTGTATAATGGGTCAGCGACTTATATTCTGTAGCAAGGTTAACCGAATAGGGGAGCCGTAGCGAAAGCGAGTGTTAACTGCGCGTTTAGTTGCAGGGTATAGACCCGAAACCCGGCGATCTACCCATGGGCAGGTTGAAGGTTGAGTAACATCAACTGGAGGACCGAACACACGTATGTTGAAAAATGCGGTGATGACTTGTGGGTCGGAGTGAAAGGCTAATCAAGCCGGGAGATAGCTGGTTCTCCCCGAAATCTATTTAGGTAGAGCCTCGCACGAACACCATTGGGGGTAGAGCACTGTTAAGGCTAGGGGGTCATCCCGACTTACCAACCCTTTGCAAACTCCGAATACCAATGAGTGATATGCGGGAGACACACTACGGGTGCTAACGTCCGTTGTGAAGAGGGAAACAACCCAGACCGCCAGCTAAGGTCCCAAAGTACTAGTTAAGTGGGAAACGATGTGGAAAGGCATAGACAGCTAGGAGGTTGGCTTAGAAGCAGCCATCCTTTAAAGAAAGCGTAATAGCTCACTAGTCGAGTCGGTCTGCGCGGAAGATGTAACGGGGCTAAACTAGTCACCGAAGCTGCGGATTCATAATTTATTATGAGTGGTAGGGGAGCGTTCTGTAAGCCGTTGAAGGTGTGTTGTAAAGCATGCTGGAGGTATCAGAAGTGCGAATGCTGACATGAGTAACGATAAGGGGAGTGAAAAACTCCCCCGCCGAAAGACCAAGGTTTCCTGTCCCATGTTAATCAGGGCAGGGTAAGTCGGCCCCTAAGGCGAGGCGGAAACGCGTAGTCGATGGGAAACAGATTAATATTTCTGTACTTCTATATATTGCGAAGGAGGGACGGAGTAGGCTAGGTGAGCACGGCGTTGGTAGTCCGTGTGAAAGTATGTAGGCGGTTGACTTAGGTAAATCCGGGTCTTCATTAACGCTGAGATACGAGACGAGTGTCCAAGGACATGAAGTCATTGATGCCATGCTTCCAGGAAAAGCTTCTAAGCTTCAGATATATAGGAACCGTACCCCAAACCGACACAGGTGGTTAGGTAGAGAATACTAAGGCGCTTGAGAGAACTCGGGTGAAGGAACTAGGCAAAATAGTACCGTAACTTCGGGAGAAGGTACGCTCTCTCGTGTGAATCCCTTGCGGAGTAAGCACAGGAGAGTCGAAGTAACCAGGTGGCTGGAACTGTTTATTAAAAACACAGCACTGTGCAAAATCGAAAGATGACGTATACGGTGTGACGCCTGCCCGGTGCCGGAAGGTTAATTGATTGGGTTATCTTCGGAGAAGCTCATGATCGAAGCCCCGGTAAACGGCGGCCGTAACTATAACGGTCCTAAGGTAGCGAAATTCCTTGTCGGGTAAGTTCCGACCTGCACGAATGGCGTAATCATGGCCACACTGTCTCCACCCGAGACTCAGTGAAATTGAAATTGCGGTTAAGATGCCGTATACCCGCGGCTAGACGGAAAGACCCCGTGAACCTTTACTATAGCTTGACAGTGAACATTGCTCCTACATGTGTAGGATAGGTGGGAGGCTTTGAAACTTTGTCGCCAGATGAAGTGGAGCCAACCTTGAAATACCACCCTTGTATGCGTGATGTTCTAACCTAGGGCCCTAATCGGGCTTGGGGACACTGTCTGGTGGGTAGTTTGACTGGGGCGGTCTCCTCCTAAAGAGTAACGGAGGAGCACGAAGGTTGGCTAAGTACGGTCGGACATCGTACGGTTAGTGCAATGGCATAAGCCAGCTTAACTGCGAGACAGACACGTCGAGCAGGTACGAAAGTAGGTCATAGTGATCCGGTGGTTCTGTATGGAAGGGCCATCGCTCAACGGATAAAAGGTACTCCGGGGATAACAGGCTGATACCGCCCAAGAGTTCATATCGACGGCGGTGTTTGGCACCTCGATGTCGGCTCATCACATCCTGGGGCTGAAGTCGGTCCCAAGGGTATGGCTGTTCGCCATTTAAAGTGGTACGCGAGCTGGGTTTAGAACGTCGTGAGACAGTTCGGTCCCTATCTGCCGTGGGCGTTTGAGAATTGAAGAGGGCTGCTCCTAGTACGAGAGGACCGGAGTGGACGAACCGCTGGTGTTCGGGTTGTTATGCCAATAGCATTGCCCGGTAGCTACGTTCGGAACTGATAACCGCTGAAAGCATCTAAGCGGGAAGCAGGCTTTGAGATGAGTTCTCACTGGAGCTTTAAGCTCCCTAAAGGGTCGTTGGAGACTACAACGTTGATAGGTTGGGTGTGGAAGTGCTGCGAGGCATTGAGCTAACCAATACTAATTACCCGTGAGGCTTAACCATACAACACCCAAGTGGTTTT
>NZ_BAAJLU010000044.1:0-2045 GCF_057550865.1 Colwellia sp. NW0002-52-1
CAGTGGTGGTTTATCTGATAGCACCCCAGTGAGTTTTGTTGAAAATCCAGCGATTGGCGTTGCAAAAAGTATCAGTGCAGGCCCTACAAACAATGGCGACGGTACCTATACCTTAACTTATGCGTTAGTAGTTAAAAATACCGGTGCAATTAATTTATCCAATGTACAAGTTGTGGATAATTTAAATGCCACCTTTAGTGGCGCAACTTATGTCGTTGATTCAAAGTCGACTGTTGGCTCCCTCAATATTAATAATGCATTTAACGGTGATACTGATACCAACTTACTTGCTGCAAATCAAAATCTAAGTGTCGGTGCTCAAGATACAATTTCAGTTACCGTTACGGTAACACCTGGCAGCAACCCTACTTACAGTAACAGTGCTACTGGTAGCGGTGAGAGTCCAAGTGGAGCAAGTGTTAGCGACATTTCTGATGCAGGTAGCGATCCAGAAAGTAATAACGGTGCAGGCGGTTTTGATGATGCAACCACAGTAAACTTTGACGAGTCTCCTGCTATAGGTATCGCGAAAAGAATTAGCTCAGCCGTAGTTAACAATAATGATGGTAGCTATACCTTAACCTACTCTATGCTAGTGCAAAATAATGGTGATATTGAATTAAACTCAGTACAAATTATTGAAGACTTTGCTGTTACTTACCCTTCACCTGCTACTGTGCAAGTTGATAACGTCGTTAGTAATAATTTCACTGTAAATCCTAGCTTTAATGGTTATAGCGATAAGAACTTACTTTCGGCAAATCAAACGTTAACGTCAGGTGCGTTAGCTTCATCTTCTGCGACACTTGATCTTACTGTTACCATTACTCCTGGTGCTAACTTAGGTCCTTACAATAATACGGCAAAAGTAAATGGTACAAGCCCAAGTGGCGCGGTTATCAGTGATGATTCTGATGATGGTACTGATGCCAATGGTGATAATGGCGATGGTAATTTAGCTACGCCAACACCTGTAACATTTACAGAAGCTCCTGCTATCGGTATTGCGAAAGAAATTAGCGGCCCAGTGACTAACAATGAAGATGGTAGCTATAGCCTTATTTACAGCATTGTTGTTAGAAATATTGGTGACGTGATCTTAAGCAACGTGCAAGTTTCAGAGCCACTATCAACAACATTTAATGGCGCTAGTTTTACCCTTGGTACCGTTAGCAGTGCTGATCTTAATATCAACAATGATTTTGATGGTGCTAGTGATAATAACTTACTTGCTGCAGCTCAAAGCTTAGCGATAAATACCTCAGCGACTATTTTAGTTCCGGTAACCATAACACCTGGCACTAACTTAGGGCCTTATAGTAATACCGCTGTTGCATCAGGCGTAAGCCCAAGTGGTGATGATGTAACAGACAATTCTGATAATGGTAGCGATCCGGCCACCAATAATGGTGATGCAGGTAATGATGATGCAACAGTCATTACTTTTACTGAAGCACCGGCTATTGGCATAGCAAAAGCGATGACTGGCGTCAGTAATTTAGGTGATGGACGTTATCAAGTGAATTACCAGTTCAACGCTAAAAACACCGGTGATATTGTTTTAAATAATGTACAAGTAACTGAAAACTTAGCCAATATATTTGCCGATGCCAATACATTTAGCGTATTGAGTTTGAGCAGTGCGCAATTAACAGTAAATTCAGGTTTTGATGGTAGTACCGACACTAATCTATTAGACCTAAATCAAACACTAGCTGCTAGCGCCACTGCAACAATAGAGCTTAGCGTAATTATTACGCCTGCTGGTGATCTTGGACCTTATAACAACAGCGTTTCTATATCGTCAACAAGCCCAAGTGGTGATAATTTCAGTGATGTTTCTGATAATGGTACTGATCCTGAAAGCAATAACGGTGAAGGCGGCCTGGATGATACAACGCCAGTAACATTTGCCGAAGCTCCTGCCATCGGTATTGCTAAATTGTTAGTGGCAGAGCCTACTAACAACAACGATGGTACATATAACTTAAGCTACCAGTTAGTGGTGGAAAACATCGGTGATATCTCTTTAAGCAACGTACAAG
>NZ_BAAJLU010000045.1:0-1630 GCF_057550865.1 Colwellia sp. NW0002-52-1
CTTCTTTCAGAATACGAATTCCCAGGTGACGACTTACCAGTAATTCAAGGTTCAGCTTTAGGCGCACTTCAAGGTGAAGAGAAGTGGGAAGCTAAAGTAATCGAACTTGCAGACGCACTTGATACTTACATTCCAGAGCCAGAGCGTGCAATCGACGGTGCATTCATCATGCCAATCGAAGATGTATTCTCAATTTCAGGTCGTGGTACAGTTGTAACAGGTCGTGTTGAGCGTGGTATCGTTAAAGTAGGTGATGCAGTAGAAGTTGTTGGTATCCGTGATACACAAACATCAACTTGTACAGGTGTTGAAATGTTCCGTAAGCTTCTTGACGAAGGTCGTGCTGGCGAGAACTGTGGTGTTCTTTTACGTGGTCTTAAGCGTGAAGACGTTGAGCGTGGTCAAGTACTATGTCAACCTGGTTCAATTTCTCCTCACACTAAGTTTGAGTCAGAAGTTTACGTATTATCTAAAGATGAAGGTGGTCGTCATACGCCATTCTTTAAAGGATACCGTCCACAGTTTTACTTCCGTACAACAGACATCACAGGTGCTGTAGAGCTTCCTGAAGGTGTTGAAATGGTAATGCCAGGCGACAACTTGAAGTTTGTTGTAGAGCTTATCAACCCAGTAGCGATGGACGAAGGTTTACGCTTCGCTATCCGTGAAGGTGGTCGTACTGTAGGTGCTGGTGTTGTATCTAAAATCATCGCTTAATAGCTGATAATTAGAAACACCTTTAAAAAGACGCTTCGGCGTCTTTTTTGTTATTAAGAGATTAGTAAAGGTGGTAGTGGTGTTGTATCTACTCTTACCTTAGAGAAGCATCGCTTAATAGCTGATAATTAGAAACACCTTTAAAAAGACGCTTCGGCGTCTTTTTTGTTATTAAGAGATTAGTAAAGTTGGTAGTGGTGTTGTATCTGCTCTTACCTTAGAAAACTATCGCTTAATAGCTGATAATTAGAGAGACCTTTAAAAAGATGCTTCGGCGTCTTTTTTGTTATTAAGCGATAAGTAAAGTTGGTAGTGGTGTTGTATCTGCTCTTACCTTAGAGAAGCATCGCTTAATAGCTGATAATTAGAAGCACCTTTAAAAAGACGCTTCGGCGTCTTTTTTGTTATTAAGCGATAAGTAAAGTTGGTAGTGGTGTTGTATCTGCTCTTACCTTAGAGAAGCATCGCTTAATAATTTTTAAACACCTCCCCTTAAAAAGACGCTAGGCATTTTTAAATCGCATACTAATACACGACGTTATTTCCTCTATAGTACTTACATTATAAAACCAAAGCTGAGTAACTTCATTATTCGAAATTAACAACAGAAATAAAATTTATTTCATTTTTATTCTATGGAAATAGCTAGATATTATGCAACGGATGTTGTGATGTTTTATCTGTGTAAAATCAATAGCTAAGATTAAATTCACCAAGAAGTTAAAGGTGAATTAAGATAATAAATTAAACCATGTTTGGAGACATTTAAGTTATGTTGAAATTAATTAAGGCAGAAGTTTGCATTATAAATATATTGTTCTAGTATTGTTGGTGTTGGCAACAAAGCGAAGCAGGATGCTTTGTTTAGGACGCTTCAGGATGAAGTTAAGCGGCAAGAAGCTGCTACAAGGAT
>NZ_BAAJLU010000046.1:0-1388 GCF_057550865.1 Colwellia sp. NW0002-52-1
GGTTTTTCACCATACCGATACAGTCTGAATTTAACAAAATATGAAACTAAAACAAGAGGTAAAGTAAATACAAAAACAAGAATCAAGTAAAACCCAAAATATTCCACATCGAAATTAAGTAAGTTTGAGCCGACTTCCAGAAAAGACATATAAACAAAAGTTGATAGGAAGATAACACCAAACTGTTTGTAAAAAGGAAGGTTTCCTCGATATTTAAAAAATGCAAATTGCAAGGTTGCGCAAATCAGAGCTAATTTTGTAGCTGAAATTGAGTAACTATAATCATACGAATCTGTTAACAGGGTAAACCCGATAGCCGTTATTGTATTTACACATGCAACCCAGTAAATAAAACTCCAGAGTAGTAAATTTTTCTCCGACTTATCCATGACAAAACCTAACGGGGCTGTAGAATTTCTATTTTAGAAAAAGCAGCCTCAAAATTTATTAAAAATTAAGCCTCAAATTACGTGCTACGTGAAATCTGAGGCAATATCCAACTAGAAAATGACTTTTAACGGCTGTATGAACACAAAAATCGCCCTCCATTTTCTACTTTGGAGTAATTCTACGCCCTCAACGCCCTAATAATGGGCAAATTACAGTTGGTTAAAATACGCGACGAAGGAGCAAAAACCAACTGTAATTTGTCCTTATTTATTAGCTTGTTAGGAAGAACTTTTAAAAAGGCCTACCTGATTTTAGTTCGTATTTAGATGCTGGATTAAATACCACACCAAACTCACTTTCAGGATACCACTGAGCATTGAGGAAAGGTAATGGATTTGCAACTATATCTGTCCAGCATACTTTAGGGAAAGTTGTTAAAATCCAATGGTCACAATCCCAAGAACCATAAACCTTTTCATTTGGAAGCCAAAGTAAGATAAATTCTGGATCGTAGCCTTCACAGTAGTTTGTGATGCTTATAGCTGGAATTTCATAATAGGCATCGATTTCATCATCTTCAGGTGAAACCCAAATAACTCCAGATTTGATACCTGAAAGGTTACAAATTCCAACTTTGCCCGCTTCAGCTTTTGATGCATCGTAATTCAATTGATTACCCTCTTCGAGATAATCATGAAGGTCTGATGGAAACTCCATTTCGTGTTCTTCCTAACGAGCCTGTAGAATTTCTATTTTAGAAAAAACAGCCTCAAAATTTATTAAAAATTAAGCCTCAAATTACGTTGCTAAGTGAAATCTGAGGCAATATCCGACTAGAAAATGACTTTTAACGGCTGTATGAACACAAAAATCGCCCTCCATTTTCTACTTTGGAGTAATTCTACACCCTCAACGCCCAAATAACGGGCTAAAAATTGTTGGCTAAAATAAGCGACGCAGGAGCAAAAGCCAACTGTTTTTAGTCCTGTTAATTTGCT
>NZ_BAAJLU010000047.1:0-1237 GCF_057550865.1 Colwellia sp. NW0002-52-1
TGTAGTGGTCAACTAATTCCGGACATTAAATTAAGGTTTTCTTCTGCTTTAGCAGGAGAAAACCCGTTGTTATAACTATGTGGCCTACGCCAGTTATAGTAATTCATTAAATAAGTGCTTATATCCAGCTCTGCTTCTTTAATTGAATGATAGCCATTGGTTGGTACCCATTCTGATTTTAAACTTCTAAACACACGTTCCATCGGTGCATTGTCCCAACAGTTCCCGCGGCGACTCATACTCTGAGTTACTCTATAACGCCATAATCGTTGACGGAATTTTATGCTTCCATATTGGCTACCTTGATCAGAATGGAACATCAGCCCCTTAGGCTTTCCTCGCTGTTGGTAGGCTCTGTCTAATGCTGAGACTACAAGGTCAGCATCAGGTTTGTTCGATAGTGCCCAACCAACAACTCGTCTAGAGTATAAGTCGAGTACCACCGCAAGATACACCCAACGACTACCTGCCCAAATATAAGTGATATCCCCACACCAAACATGATTTGGCTGCGACACATTAAATTCTCGGTCCAATAGATTTGGAATGTCAGGTCGTTCAACGGTTGCTTTTTTATAAGCGTGCGAACCCGGCTGTTTACTGATTAAGTGCATATCTTTCATGATACGCCTAACTTTGAAGCGACCTATATTGAGTCCATCTTCACCAAGCATCACAACCAGGCTTCGGCTTCCGGCAGAGCTTCTGCTAAGTTTGAATAACTCATTTACCTTGGCTCGTAACTCTATCTCTTGCTTGTTAATAACTTTTTTAGATTGTTTAAAGTCATAAAAACTAGAACGCGGTACTTCAAAAACGTCGCAAATCAACTCTGTAGACTCATGCTCACTTAACTTATTGATTAACGTATATTGTTCATTTCGTCTGACATTAAGAGAGCTGTAGCCTTTTTTAAAATTGATTTTTCCCGCTCGAGGCGATTCACTCTGGCTTCTAGTTCTTGGATCTTTTGTTGCTCAGGTGTTAGCGCTTTGGACTTTGGTGTACTTCCACCACGTTCATCACTTAACTGCTGCACCCAACGTCTTAATGCTGTTTCACCAACACCAAGCGAACGAGCAGCTTCGGGAACACTATAACTTTGATCAAGCACCAAGCTTGCTGCTTCTAATTTAAATTCTTTTGTAAAAGTTCGACGTTTACTAGTCATGTGACACCTCATGTAAGTGGTAATAATACCACCTTAGATTGTGTCCGAGATCATTAAACCACTACA
>NZ_BAAJLU010000049.1:0-937 GCF_057550865.1 Colwellia sp. NW0002-52-1
GGGTGGGTTTCCCCATTCGGATATCGTAGTCTATAACGGTTTTTATCACCTCACCAAAGCTTTTCGCAGATTAACACGTCCTTCATCGCCTCTAACTGCCAAGGCATCCACCACATACGCTTAGTCACTTAACCATACAACCCCAAGTAGTTTTTAGTTAAAAGCTATAAGCTTTCAGTTTAAAACCATTAGTACAAGAAGGTGACAAAACCCTCTCAATTGTAAAGTCTGACATTTTCACGCACACAAAGTGTGTCTTGAATAAGAGTGGTAATAAATTTAACTCGTAAAAGTAAATTTACTACCGGGTTGATTACGTTTCCGAGGAGGAACCGTAATCACCATCATTAACAGGCGATATTCCCATTAACAACAGCTTGGTATTTATAATTTACAAACAACAGCGCGACACCGTGTTTGCCATATAAATACCGGTATTTATATCAGCTTTCCAGATTGTTAAAGAACTCAATAAATGCGCGCATTCGGCATAAATCGTGGTTTAAAAAACCAAACTTAACTTATCAACTAGAGATAGTTTAAGTTTGGTCTCTTTCTTTAGTGAAGAAGTGGTGGAGCTAAGCAGGATCGAACTGCTGACCTCCTGCGTGCAAGGCAGGCGCTCTCCCAGCTGAGCTATAGCCCCGCAATGGGAAACATCTAGCTAAAACAAACTCAGATTTACGTCAGTTGCAAGGCGGTATGAGGCGAAGTGTAGGCTTTTCTACACGAGGTTCATTCCAACGCAGCAAATGGCGTAAATTGGTAGGTCTGGGCAGACTTGAACTGCCGACCTCACCCTTATCAGGGGTGCGCTCTAACCAGCTGAGCTACAGACCTATTTCTCTTTCAAGAATTGTTGTCCGAAGCTTAGATGTTTGGACTTCTTCTAATTCGTTATCATGTAATTTGTGTGAACACTCGTAGAACCAAGGTT
>NZ_BAAJLU010000050.1:0-767 GCF_057550865.1 Colwellia sp. NW0002-52-1
CGTTAACAATTCAATATTTATAAGGTGAGGTGTCCGAGTGGCCGCCAAAGTTACATTGACATGCCCCGCGTGCTCATCGGCTTAAAACCAGATTGTGTAGAAAGCACGTTAACAATTCAATATTTACAAGGTGAGGTGTCCGAGTGGCCGAAGGAGCACGCCTGGAAAGTGTGTAAGGCGCAAGCCTTCGAGGGTTCGAATCCCTCCCTCACCGCCATATTATAAGCAATTTATATATTGCCAAGCAAAGCCGCTAGTTATCTAGCGGCTTTTTTTGTGGCCAGAATATAAAAATAATTTATCAAAGGATCGCTTGTATTGTTTATAAATATGTAATGGTGCGTACTTTTATTGTAATGCAAATATATAACGCTGTGCTTATTGAAATGAACCTACCGATCACGAAGCGTTTATCATTAACTAAGCGTTTTAATGAAGGAAGTGCCAATTGCAATAAATATAAACAGTATTAAATGGTGCCTAAATCCATTTATTAAGGAAAGCAGCCCAAATACTTAAGTTAATTTAATTGTATGGGTAAAATATAGCTATTAAACTTAAGCTATCGACTCAAGTGCCCCCTAATTATTAAGCCTTTTAATATGATTCTATATGCTTTCTGATGCATATTTGTTCATGTTGTATAATTAAAAAGCAAACAAACACATTTATGCAGTTTAATTACAATTAGCGGTTGACGTGGGATGAAAAATCTCTAAAATGCGCTCCACTTCTTCGGGACAAGTCGAAGAGGTTGTTTTAATGAG
>NZ_BAAJLU010000051.1:0-739 GCF_057550865.1 Colwellia sp. NW0002-52-1
CTAAAGTTAAATTTATGCCGCCCGCATTTCTTCTTTTTTCTCTGGGTTTAAATTTACTTCATTAATCATTGTCCAATCTCGTGATTTTCCTGACCATCGACTCGGGTTGTTTAGTCTAGCCGCTTCATTTACCTGGTGACGGTCCAATAATATCTTATTGTCTAAACCTAAATGACGCTGGTTTGGCGTAACAAACTTTATCCCGCTGTGAAAATGCTCATTGTTATACCAATCTACAAATCCAGTGACCCATTCCCTTGCGCTAGTGATGTCTTTAAAAGCTTTTTCTGGGTATTCTGGGCGATATTTTAAGGTTTTAAATAGCGATTCAGAATACGGGTTATCATTGCTGACCGACGGGCGACTAAATGATGGAACAATGCCTAATTCCTGCAACGTCGCCAATAACGTTGCTCCTTTCATCGGACTGCCGTTATCTGAATGCAATGTCACTTGCTCTGGTTTTATCTGCTCTCGCCTACAAATATCTGTCATTAAATCTGCTGCCAATGCGCTTAGTTGTGTGTCATGCACCTGCCAACCAACCGCTTTACGACTGTAAATATCCATCACTAAATACAAGTATAAAAACTGCCCTTTAACAGCCGTTGGCAAATAAGTTATATCCCACGTATAAATTTCATTTGCACGTGTTGCTTTTAAAGCTCTTGGCTTTTTCACCTTTCGGTTGGGCTTTACTTTTTCTCTGTGTGTTAATAAACGATGTAACTTCATTATC
>NZ_BAAJLU010000052.1:0-717 GCF_057550865.1 Colwellia sp. NW0002-52-1
TGAGTACTTACAGCTTTGGTGAGCTTGAATCGCAAAATACCCATATAATGCCAAAATCACCAAACACCTCAAATCCATTTTCTATACGCTTTACGTGTTCAAATTCACCTAAAGTAGTTGATTCAGTATCGGGATCGAAAAGCATTCCAATTGATAAATCTGAAAAGTCTATTTTGATAGGTGATTTATCAGAATTGAAAAATCGTATATTTGTTGAGATAAAATCACTACTCTCATCGTCAAGAACCACGAATAGAAGCTCACTCCTATCCTGTGGTGCTGTAATTTCAATAATGTTATTGCCGAATAGTTGATTCATCCATGTACTCAATCGTGGTAGAGCGACCTATTACTAGGCCGACCCCACACAGATCCGGACGTGCGGAACTACCGCATCCGGCTCTTCAGTTATATATTCACTCGTGTAAAACACGACCCTAGAATTTTATAAAGACACTCATTCTAAATATAACATAATCACATTGCATCGATATTATAATATTTTGCTCTTTGTCATGACCAAATGACAGTTTTTGACAAAGAATAGAAACGAAACTGCCACTTTAGGCCCAAGCTATACTAATACATCAATTTTCTGGCAAGTATCAACCTCAAGTACTGACTTGTTGACTTTATGGCGTTTAAAATCGGTAAATCGTGAACTTAGGCAAAGAGTTTTTTGCAGTGACTTAAGTTTTGTCGTCGTTTGAGCTGTTG
>NZ_BAAJLU010000053.1:0-651 GCF_057550865.1 Colwellia sp. NW0002-52-1
GGCTATCGGGGTGATCAACGCGGTATAACTGCTGCTACTTACGGTAGTAAAAGCGCTCGCGGTGGCATTAGTAAGTGTTACATCGCTGACAATAAAATCAGCTACCGCTTCACTAAACGTAAAGGTGGCGGTAAATGGCGTAATGTTTTGCGGCTGCACACCTTGAATGGCAACAGACGGTCGTGTCGTATCAAATAAACTGACAACCGGTACCGCTGCAATATTAAAGTTCCCCACGCTGTCTTGCGCGACATTAATTCCCACATTCAAGGTCACTAAACCCTGAGCCGATGGCGTGATCAAAGCGGTATACGTACTACTGTTCACCGTAGCAAAAGCGCTCGCTGTCGCATTAATGAGCGAGATATCACCCACTTCAAAACCAGTGACCGCTTCACTAAAAGCAAACGTGGCGGTAAATGCGGTGTTTGAATTTGCTGGGACATTTTGAATCGTTACGGTTGGCAAAATAGCATCAAATTCTGTGCTCACTTGCGCGGCTGCCGTGTTTAAGTTGCCAGCAACATCTTGGGCAACATTGGCATTCACATTCAAGGTGATCGTGCCATCAGCTATCGGAGTGATCAACGCGGTATAACTGCTGCTACTTACGGTAGTAAAAGCGCTTGCGGTAGCATTAGTAAGTGTTAC
>NZ_BAAJLU010000054.1:0-644 GCF_057550865.1 Colwellia sp. NW0002-52-1
AAAGGCATTAAACAAGTAGCCTTTCTTGCCTTTACGCCATTGTTTTCGCGCGGGGTTATAACCGCCATTGGGCACAATAATGTGTAAATGGGGATGTAACGCTCGTCGTCGACTGTGGGTATGTAGTACCGAGGTAAAGCCTATGTCACCTAGCCCTTGGCGTGTAGCAAAGTCTTTTAAAATACTTGAGGTAACAGAAAACATCAGTTTGAACATGGCCTTGGGGCGCTTTCTTACCAAGGCTCTTAACTCAAAAGGTAGGGTGAATGTCACCATAAAATACTCAACCGGCAACAGCTTTGCCTGTTGTCTGTCCAGCCACTGTGAGGTGGTGTTTTGTTGACACTGCGGGCAGTGTCGATGACCACATGAGAGCGGCGAGCGGTCATGGTGCTGGCAATGCTCACAGGCCCAAAGCGATTGTCGCTGCTGGGGTGTTTTGCACATCATCATGGCATACATGGCCCTGCGTATATCGGGTGATAATTCCCTGCTATACTCAGTTTCAAGGGCTTGGTGATGTTGGCGGAGTAAATCGACAAAGGTACTCATGTTTCAGACCATGTGATGTTGAGTTTATCGGTGAGTTTGTTTATCTCGTGTGACATATCACGCTGTTTCACTATGGTGAGCTGTGTGTAGCG
>NZ_BAAJLU010000055.1:0-615 GCF_057550865.1 Colwellia sp. NW0002-52-1
AACAACCGTTAACGCAGTTTGAATTGGAGATGGTTGAAGACACAGTACAGGTGTATAAACAGCGCCTCATCGATATCAGTTGGTTTATGCGCTCGTTAAACGAGCCTATTGCCAGGCAAGCCAATAAAGAAGATAAGTGTACTGGCCATTTCTGGGAAGGACGCTTTAAATCTCAAGCCTTGCTTGATGAAGCGGCATTACTGTCTTGTATGGCTTATGTAGACCTAAACCCTGTTCGTGCCGGTATTGCTCCAACGCCTGAGCAGTCAAGCTATACCAGTATTCAAGTGCGTATCAAAGCAGCGATTAAAGGAGAGCAACCTACAGCTTTATTACCTTTCACTGGTAATGAGCATAAAGACAAAGCTGCTGGCATTGCTTTTTGCTTAAAAGACTACTTAACACTTGTTGATGAAACTGGACGCGTAATTAGAGAAGATAAACGCGGTGCTATTAATGCTAAAACGGCTGAGATACTGTCAAGACTGCACATCAGCGATGAGAGCTGGTTAAAACTCACCACCAACTTCGAGGGTATGTTCACTGGCGCGGTAGGTACTGCAGAGCATTTGTGTGAATTTACAGAGCACGTCGGTTTAAAGCGAGCTCATGGTA
>NZ_BAAJLU010000056.1:0-580 GCF_057550865.1 Colwellia sp. NW0002-52-1
GCCAAAACACTCAATGGCTATCGTTGAAGCCACCGCTGAAGTGTATCGCAAACGCCTGATGAAAATCAGCTGGTTTATGGGCTATATCAACGAGCATATTGCACGAGCCGCCAACCAAGAAGATAACTGCACAGGCAGGTTCTGGGAAGGTCGGTTTAAATCTCAAGCTTTACTTGATGAAGCCGCACTCGCCGCTTGTATGGCTTATGTGGACTTAAACCCCATTCGCGCCAATATCGCTAACACCCCAGAAGATTCAACGCACACCAGTGTAAAACTACGCTGCGAGCAAGCCACACAAAGCCAACAACCCAAAACCCTCATGCCCTTTGTTGGCAACCCCAGAGAAAACATGCCGAAAGGCCTACCGTTTGAGCTGACTGATTATTTACAGTTAATCGAACTCACCGGTCGTTGTATCAGAGAAGATAAACCTGGCTACATCGACGAAAACCTACCCAGCATACTGAGCCGATTAAACATATCAGCTGAAAACTGGCTAATCATCACCACTGAATTTAAAACACAGTTTCATGGTGCAATAGGGCGCGAAGATGTACTCAGTGATTACTGCGAACAT
>NZ_BAAJLU010000057.1:0-566 GCF_057550865.1 Colwellia sp. NW0002-52-1
CTGAAGGGGTTGCGATCAGTTGCCTGATTTCAACGCGCACGAGGCCAAAGCGAGAAATAGCGTGATTTTTCGCCGGTTCATTCTTTACTGTTTCATCAGTTGTTTTCTCTCCTATTGATTAGCGCTTTGCCATTATCCTTATTATATTCGCCTTTCGGCTAGGGTATTCGTGTGACACCTGTACAGTACATTGTATGTTGACAGCAAGGGCATATTTTACTCGCCTTTAGGGTGGTGGTTGCTTTTGTCGTGTTGAGCCAATCGCTTACCGGTAACAAGAGCAGTTGTATCAGAATTAATCAAGCCACCCATAAGAATTAATCAAGCCACCCATAATAACTTTAAATTAATCAAGCCACCCATAATAACTTTATAAAATAACTGAGCATAGAAGGGGAAAGTTACTTTTGCTTTAATGGGGTTATTCAGTAAGTAAATGAGGGATATGTTGTCTATTTGCAGAGTTTTCTCAGCATCTGCTGAATTTCAGGCAAGCTTTTAATGTCATCCTCAGAAAACCGTATTTTTTATTATTGAACTGAGTTAGTTTGCTAAGCGCTATTCAA
>NZ_BAAJLU010000058.1:0-493 GCF_057550865.1 Colwellia sp. NW0002-52-1
TTTCCTGCTTTCATCCAATAAAAAGGAAATATTCTCGTTTATGTCTTTAACATCACGAGATGTTTTATTAGTAACTTATTGTAGATAATGAATAAATCAGGTATGTTTTGATTATCTTAAAATATGAAAGAAGGATTTTTTCCTTGTTTAAACAAGGAGTTTTTCCTCATAATAAGCTGTTATACGTAATCTATGAGTCAGTTAAGTATTAAGCAGAAGAGTTTTTATAAAGAAGTTGCCAGAATCCTTTGGGAGGAGTGGGATCCTATTGGTGTAAATGATGGCGATAATGAATGGAATGACGAATATGATAGTTATGTTCCACATACTTTTAAGCTAGCAATGAATAATGCTGATATTTCAAAAATTGCTAAACATTTATCATCGTCAGTTAGTCAAAACATGGGAATGACTACTAATCATAATCATGACTTGAAAATTGCCCAAATAATTATCGAAACTAAAGAGCAAATGCTTGGTAGCTAATTACGTA
>NZ_BAAJLU010000059.1:0-484 GCF_057550865.1 Colwellia sp. NW0002-52-1
AGAAATTAGCAGGACACTCATCCTAAATTGAAATTATTTAACCCTACGCAATTTTGAGATGAGTGCCATCCTAAAATAGCTGTTTAATCTTGTGGAAATTTTTGCTTCTGGTGTAAAACTCGCATAACACGAATGGTTTCACCATTAGCCCAATATGAAACGATCATTGATATTTCTGGAATAATTAATATTCGTCCTCGAAAAATATCTCTTTGAACACCCATTAATCGATGTTCAAGTAAACTCTCAACTTTAGACTCAATTATTTGGTCGGTTTTTTCTGCTGCGCTAGGGTTAAAATCAAATAAGAATTCAAATATTTTTTCACGGTCATTTAGTGATTCTTCTTCCCAGAAGATCATATCTTATCTCTCTTACGGATCTTATTCTTTCTAGCTTCCATCTGAGATTTAGCTTCATTGTGTTCAATAAAACTAGTTTTACCATTATCAAATTTATCAAATGCAGCATTAATTTGCTTGGT
>NZ_BAAJLU010000060.1:0-482 GCF_057550865.1 Colwellia sp. NW0002-52-1
ACTAACCCTTGAGCCGATGGCGTGATCAAAGCGGTATACGTGCTACTGTTCACCGAAGTAAAAGCGCTCGCTCTGGCATTAATTAATGAAATATCGCCCACTTCAAAACCAGTGACGGCTTCACTAAAAGCAAACGTGGCGGTAAATGCCGTGTTTGAATTCGCTGGGACATTTTGAATCGTTACGGTTGGCAAAATAGCATCAAATTCTGTACTCACTTGCGCGGCTGCCGTGTTTAAGTTGCCAGCAACATCTTGGGCAACATTGGCATTCACATTCAAGGTGATCGTGCCATCGGCTATCGGAGTGATCAACGCGGTATAACTGCTGCTACTTACGGTAGTAAAAGCGCTCGCGGTAGCATTGGTAAGTGTTACATCGCTGACAATAAAGTCAGCTACCGCTTCACTAAACGTAAAGGTGGCGGTAAATGGCGTAATATTTTGCGGCTGCACACCTTGAATAGCAACAGACGGTCGTGT
>NZ_BAAJLU010000061.1:0-452 GCF_057550865.1 Colwellia sp. NW0002-52-1
CGAAAAGCATTCTTATGTGGTGTTGATAAATCGACCGGCATGAATTATGAGCACAGGCGCGATTGGATAGAAAAAAGAATTTTCGAATTATCTCAGGTGTTTGCCATCGATATTTGTGCTTATGCTGTTATGCATAATCACTTGCATCTCGTGCTGCATGTTGAGACAGCGCAAGTCGATAACTGGTCGACATTAGAGGTACTTACGCGCTGGCATCAATTGTACAAAGGTACTCATCTGACCAGAAAATATCAGCAGCAACAACACCTTAATGAATACGAAAGAGAGATGGTGGAAGATACTACAAATATTTATAAACAACGTTTAATGGATATTAGTTGGTTTATGCGCTCTCTGAATGAGCCTATTGCTCGACAAGCAAATAAAGAGGATGAATGTAAAGGGCATTTTTGGGAAGGGCGCTTTCAATCACAAGCGCTGCTTGATGAAGC
>NZ_BAAJLU010000062.1:0-430 GCF_057550865.1 Colwellia sp. NW0002-52-1
AAGTTGCTTACTATCTGATTTTACCGGCTTAGTTGAAGGCCCTTTAGCAAAATCCTTTTTCCATTGCTGGATATGATGCGGGTAAAGTCCTTTAGCGCGACAGTATTGATTAATGGCTGCGTCATCCAAGTTTCCACACTCAATAATCGCATTGAGTCTGTCTTCTAAACTCCAATCTTGCGGTCGTTTTTCTGTTGTCATTGGGTTGCCATTGTTTTGAGTTTCAAGTTCATGATTTTTTGCAAGCGCTATCCATCGTTGTAATGTTGAATAGCCCACACCTAAATCATGAGCGATATCTTCCTGACGAACATCATCACATTGAGATAACGCTTTTTCAACTGCATGTGCTTTAAATTCTTGAGTAAATCTACGACTCATATTACCTGCCTCTACTAAAAGTTAGAGGCGACAACTATCCTGACACAGG
>NZ_BAAJLU010000063.1:0-420 GCF_057550865.1 Colwellia sp. NW0002-52-1
GATAAAATGAACTTTCAGACGCTATCCAAATGCCTTTATCGAGTAGCTTTGGCACTATTTTACTGGGCGGTAAATGCCCGTATTCTGCTGAATTAACGATATTAATAACACGCTGTCGCTCTAGCTCTGTTAACCGATTGGGTGGCTGCTTTAGCGTACGAGTTCGCTTATCCGTCATCTCATCGGCCTCACGCCACCGCTGCACGGTTCTAGCCGTTAAACCGAGTATTTCGCAGGCTTTTGCCTGACTTGCACCTGCAATTTGCGCTTCCGTTATAAGCTTTCTCAGTTTTAGTCGTTCACCACCTTGGGTTAATCGTCCTCGTTGAAACCCCAAATAGCATCCGCTTTTTTTTTGAGAACGAGTAATGCCGCTGTTTCAGCCAAGGCTTTATCTTTGCGGTTGAGCTCTTTTTGGAG
>NZ_BAAJLU010000064.1:0-419 GCF_057550865.1 Colwellia sp. NW0002-52-1
AGCTATTCAAGTGGGACAAATTACAGTTGGCTGGTTCCGCTCCGCTACACATTTTAGCCAACTACAATTTGCCCCTTAATAGGGCGTTATGTGTAAATGAAACTAAATAGAATTCTGCCACTTTCAACCATCTTATTTTCAGCGAATTCATTTGCTGTTGGATTTCAATCTTGCTCAGAAAATGATGTGAATTATATTCACAAATTATTTAATTCTAATGAGTTAGCAGAGAAAAATTCTACGAATATTATGTTTAAATTAGATCCTAAATATATTTGTGTAATTAAAAATCAGCTAATGATGGATGGCTTATCATTTACTTTGTATAAAGGTGGTGAAGATTTTAACTTTATTGCCATAATCAATGGATTAGACGACAGTCGCAAAATGTATGGCCCTTTTAAGCGGTAAATTACACA
>NZ_BAAJLU010000065.1:0-417 GCF_057550865.1 Colwellia sp. NW0002-52-1
GCATGCACAAAGAGGTTTCATGAAGATTTGCGAAGATTGCAGTAATAAAATTACTTATACTAAATTATTTTTTGCTATTAGGTCTGTGAAATGTTCAGAATGTGGTGCAAAGTATAAAGTTAATATTGGCAGTTATATCGCTTTCATTGTAATTGTTGGCCTTGCTGTGCTGGCTTTGGATTATTCTATAGTTGCTTTATCAGGCACATCACAAGTGCTCTCAGTTTTTGCAATTTTTGTAGGCATATTTATCCTTGCTCCATTTAATCAGAAGTTGGTAAAGTGCAGCTAACAAATAAGAATAGGTGTCGCGCAGCCGACACCTTATTCGGGTGTTGGACAAGCCCGGAGTCTGCTTTATATAGTCAATAGCGATTGATTTGCTGAAGGGGTTGCGATCAGTGGCCTGATTTCAAA